>NZ_JBHSFK010000032.1:0-133323 GCF_042653945.1 Streptomyces vulcanius
ACCGCGGCCTCGGCGTCATCTTCATCACCCACAACCCCCACCACGCCTACATGGTCGGCGACCACTTCAGCGTCCTGCGCCTGGGAACCCTCGAACTCTCCGCCTCCCGCGACCAGGTCAGCCTCGAGGAACTCACCAACCACATGGCCGGCGGCACCGAACTCGCCGCCCTCAAGCACGAGCTGGCACAGGTGAGGGGCGTCGACGTCGAAGAGCTTCCCGAGGCGAAGGCCCTCACCGTCAACACTCCGGAAGGCACCCCGTCATGAAGATCGCCCTCGACCCGTACATGATCCGCAACGTTCCGCTGCTCGAACTTCCCGCCGTGGTGGCCGAGTTGGGATACGAGTGGATCGAGCTGTCCCCCCGGGAGGACTTCATCCCCTTCTTCCGGCACCCGCGCGTGGACGACGCGACGGTGCGGAAGTTCCGCAAGGCGCTGGACGTGGCCGGCGTCGGCATCTCCTCCCTGCTGCCGCTCTTCCGCTGGTCCGGTCCGGACGACGACGCCCGCCAGGCCGCCGTACGGTACTGGAAGCGCTCGATCCAGATCGCCGCCGACCTCGGCGTGGACAGCATGGTCTCGGAGTTCAACGGGCGGCCGGAGGACCCCGACCGCAGCGAGGCCCAGTTCTGGAAGTCGCTGGACGAACTGCTGCCGGTGTTCGAGCGTGAGGGCATCCGTCTCGCCCTGGAGCCGCATCCGGACGACTTCATCGAGGACGGCTACGACGCGGTCAACCTGATCCGGGGCATCAACCACCCCAACGTCAGCTTCCTGTACTGCGCCCCGCACACCTTCCACATCGGCAACGACGCCCCCGGCATCGTCAAGTACGCGGGCGACCTGCTCACCCATGTCCACCTCGCCGACGCCCTCGACCACACGGCGTCCTCCGGGAACCGTTACATCCTCAACCCGCCCGGCACGACGGCCCGTATCCACCAGCATCTCGACATCGGACAGGGCGAGGTCGACTTCGACGAGCTCTTCCGGGAACTACGGGCGAACGACTTCGACGGCACGCTCACCGCGTGCGTCTTCGCCTGGGAGGAGCGGGCCAAGGAGTCCTCGGTGTTCATGCGCGAGAAGATCGCCGAATATCTGGCGATCCCCCGTTGAGAACGCCGATGACCGCCTTTTTTTCGGCCGCATTTTAAAACGCTTTAAGAACAGAAGGGAAAACGGTGTGATGCCGTTCGATGTGCTGACCGTGGGCCGTGTGGGGGTGGATGTGTATCCGCTCCAGACGGGCGTGGGGCTGGCGGAGGTCACTTCGTTCGGCAAATATCTGGGCGGCAGCCCGACGAACGTGGCCGTGGCCGCCGCCCGCTACGGCCGCTCGGCCGCCGTGATCACGAAGACCGGCCGGGACCCGTTCGGGGACTTCGTCCGCACGGCCCTGGACGGGTACGGCGTCGACAGCCGGTTCGTCGGTACGTCGGACATCGCGCCGACTCCGGTGACGTTCTGCGAGATCTTCCCGCCGGACGACTTCCCGCTGTACTTCTACCGGCTGCCGAAGGCTCCCGACCTGGACATCACGGCGGAGGAGCTGGATCTGAGGGCGGTGCGGGAGGCTCGGATCTTCTGGGTGACCGGAACCGGGCTGAGTGATGAGCCGAGCCGCTCGGCCACCCTCGCCGCCCTCGCGCACCGGGCGAAGGCGAGGCCGACGGTCTTCGACCTGGACTGGCGGCCGATGTTCTGGCGCGACCCGGCCGAGGCCCGTCGGCACTACGCCGAGGCCCTGCGCCACACCACGGTCGCGGTGGGCAACCTCGACGAGTGCGAGGTCGCCACCGGGGAGCGCGAGCCCTACGCCGCGGCCAAGGCGCTGCTCGCGGCCGGCGTCGAACTGGCCGTGGTGAAGCAGGGGCCCAAGGGCGTGCTGGCCATGGACCGGGACGGCTCGGCCGCCGAGATCCCGCCCGTCCCGGTGGACGTCGTCAACGGCCTCGGCGCCGGTGACGCCTTCGGCGGCGCGCTCTGCCACGGCCTGCTCTCCGGCTGGGACACCCGTCGCACGGTGGCCTTCGCCAACGCGGCCGGCGCGATCGTCGCGGGCCGGCTGGCCTGCTCCGACGCCATGCCGGCCGAGGCCGAGGTCGAGACGAGACTCCGTGAGGTGAACAGTGCTGGCTGAGAGGCTGAGCCGGATCGTGTCCGCCCGGGTGGGCGACCCCGCCGCCATCGCGACAGCCGCCGCACGGCGGGTGCGGGCGTCCTCGCTGCTGGGTGAGCACGGCAAGGCGATGATCATCGCCGCCGACCACCCCGCCCGGGGCGCCAACGGCGTCGGCGGCGACCCCGACGCGATGGCCGACCGCTTCGAACTCCTCGACCGGCTGTGCGTCGCGCTGGAGCGGCCGGGCGTGACCGGTGTCCTGGCCACCGCCGACATCCTGGAGGACCTCCTCCTGCTCGGTGTGCTGGACGGCAAGAGCGTGTTCGGATCGATGAACCGGGCGGGGCTCGCCGGTTCGGTCTTCGAGATCGACGACCGCTTCACCGGCTACGACGCCGAGACCATCGCCGCGATGGGCTTCGACGGCGGCAAGATGCTCACCCGCATCGCCCTCGACGACCCCGCGACCCCTTCCGCCCTGTCGGCGACGGCACAGGCCGTCAACGAACTGAACGACCGTCACCTCATCGCCATGGTCGAGCCGTTCCTCTCCCGCTGGGACAACGGCAGGATCCGCAACGACCTCTCCCCCGAGGCCGTCGTCAAGTCGGTCACGATCGCGTCGGGGCTGGGGCGCCGTACCGCCTACACCTGGCTGAAGCTGCCGGTCGTCGACGACATGGAACGCGTCCTGTCCGCCTCCACCCTCCCCGCGCTGCTGCTGGGCGGCGAGGTCAAGGACGCGGAGGCCGCCTTCGCGTCCTGGGGCAAGGCCCTCCGGCTCCCCACCGCACAGGGCCTGGTCGTCGGCCGCTCCCTGCTCTACCCCGCGAGCGGCGACGTGGCCGGCGCGGTGGACAAGGCGGTGAGCCTGCTGTGAGCGGCATCTTCCAGCGGCCGTCCCCGACCGGCAGCGCGTACGACGGGACGTCCGCGCTGCCCACCGCCCGTACCGGACGGGGCTCACTCCCCGCCCGGTACGGGCCCACGGACCACTGCGGAGGCGACCGATGAACACCGTACGGCTGACCACCGCGCAGGCCCTGGTGCGCTTCCTGGCGAACCAGTACAGCGAGCGCGACGGCCAGGAGCAGCGGCTGATCCCCGGGGTGTGGGGGATCTTCGGCCACGGCAACGTGGCCGGCATCGGGCAGGCGCTTCTCCAGGCCGCCGTCACCCAAGAGGCCGATCTCCCCTACTACTTGGCGCGCAACGAGCAGGGCATGGTGCACGCGTCGGTGGCGTACGCGAAGATGCGCGACCGGCTGGCGGCCTTCGCCTGCACGGCGTCCACCGGTCCCGGCTCGACGAACATGATCACGGGCGCGGCGCTGGCTACAACGAACCGGCTGCCGGTGCTGTTGCTGCCCAGCGACATGTTCGCCACGCGTGCCGCCGACCCGGTGTTGCAGCAGTTGGAGGACAGCCGGGGCGGGGACGTCACCGTCAACGACGCCTTCCGGGCCGTCTCGAAGTACTTCGACCGTATCTCCCGGCCCGAGCAGCTGATCCCGGCCGCTCTGGCCGCGATGCGGGTGCTCACCGACCCGGTGGAGACCGGCGCCGTCACCCTCGCCCTGCCGCAGGACGTGCAGGCGGAAGCCTTCGACTGGCCGGTCGAATTCTTCCGGCGCCGGGTGTGGCACGTGGGCCGGCCGGTGCCGGAGCCGGCCGCCGTCGAGCGCGCCGCCCGGCTGCTGCGCAACGCGAGGAAGCCGCTCGTCGTCGTGGGTGGCGGGGCGGTGTACTCGGGGGCGGAGACGGTGCTGCGGGCGTTCGCCGAGGGCATCGGGATCCCCGTCGCCGACACCCACGCGGGCAAGGGCGCGGTGCCCTGGGACCACCCCTGCGCGGTCGGCGGCATCGGCTCGACGGGGTCGTACGCGGCGAACGAGCTGGCCCGTGAGGCGGATGTCGTGCTCGGAATCGGCACCCGGTACTCGGACTTCACCACCGCCAGCCACACGGTGTTCGCCAACCCTGATGTCACCTTCGTGAACCTCAACGTGGCCCGTCTGGACGCCGTGAAGCACTCCGCCGAACCCCTGGTGGCCGATGCGCGACTGGGCATCCAGGCCCTGGCCGGGGCGCTGACGGGCTGGGAGGTCTCGGCGGAGTACCGGGCGCACACCCGTCAACTCATCGCCCGGAACCGGGAGATCGAGGACCGCTGCTTCCACGTCGGCCATGGCCCGCTCCCCGCCCAGACCGAGATCCTGGGCGCGCTCAACGACGTCCTGGACGACCGCGCCGTGGTCATCAACGCGGCCGGATCCATGCCCGGGGACCTGCAACAGCTGTGGCGGGCGCGGGATCCGAAGGCCTACCACGTCGAGTACGCCTACTCCTGCATGGGTTACGAGGTCGCCGCCGGCGTCGGCGCCAAGATGGCCGACCCGTCACGTGAGGTCGTCGTCGTGGTCGGTGACGGCTCGTATCTGATGATGGCTCAGGAGATCGTGACCATGGTCTCCGAGGGCCTGAAGGTCATCGTCGTCCTGGTCCAGAACCACGGGTTCGCCTCCATCGGCGCTCTGTCGGAGTCGCTGGGCTCGCAGCGCTTCGGTACCAAGTACCGCTATCGCGACGGTGGTTCGGGGCTGCTGGACGGCGAAGTCCTGCCCGTCGACCTCGCCGCCAACGCGTCGAGTCTGGGCGCGGACGTCCTGCACGCCACCACGGTCGACGGGTTCCGGGCGGCGATGGAGAAGGCGAAGGCCGCCACCCGCACGACGGTGGTGCATGTCGAGACCGACCTCTACGGACCCAATCCGCCGGGCCACGGCTGGTGGGACGTCCCCGTCAGTCAGACCTCCGCCCTGGAGTCCACCCGCACCGCGTACGAGACGTACGCCGCCCACAAGCAAGCCCAGCGGCACTACCTGTAAGGACACGCCACCTGTGAACACCATCCCCCACTGGATCAACGGCTCCCCGGTCACCGGCACCACCACGGCCCCGGTGTTCAACCCGGCCACCGGCCAGGAGCAGGCCCGGGTCGTCCTCGGCGGCGGCACGGACGTGGACGCCGCCGTCACCGCCGCCACGACCGCCTTCGAGACCTGGTCGGAGTCCTCCCTCACCCAACGCACCCAGGTCATGTTCGCCTTCCGGCAGCTCCTCGTCGAGCACGAGGAAGAGCTCGGCCGGATCATCTCCGCCGAGCACGGCAAGACCGTCGACGACGCGCGCGGGGAGATCACCCGTGGCCGGGAGGTCGTGGAGTTCGTCTGCGGGCTGGGCGACGTGCTGAAGGGCTCGTTCTCCGACCAGGTCTCCCGTGGCATCGACGTCCACGACTTCCGTCAGCCGTTGGGAGTCGTCGCGGGCATCACGCCCTTCAACTTCCCCGCGATGGTGCCGCTTTGGATGCACCCGATCGCGATAGCGACCGGCAACACCTTCATCCTGAAGCCGAGCGAGCGAGACCCGTCGGCGGCGAACTTCGTGGCCGAGCTGTACCGGCGGGCCGGGCTGCCCGACGGTGTGTTCAACGTCGTCCACGGCGGCAAGGACGCGGTCGACGCGATCCTCACCCACCCCGGCATCGAGGCCGTCTCCTTCGTCGGGTCGACGCCGATCGCCAAGTACGTGCACGAGCAGGCGACTTCGCACGGCAAGCGCGTCCAGGCCCTCGGCGGCGCCAAGAACCACGCCGTCGTCCTGCCCGACGCCGATATCGAGTTCGCCGCCAACCACATCACCGCCGGGGCCTACGGCTCGGCCGGCGAGCGGTGCATGGCGGTCTCCGTGGCCGTCGCCGTCGGTGAGGCGGCCGACGCCCTGGTCGAGGTGCTGGAGCGCAAGGCGCGTGAGGTGAAGGTCGGCCCCGGCGACGCGCCCGGCACCGAGATGGGCCCGCTGGTCACCAAGGCCGCGCAGGAGCGCGTCGAGAACGCCGTCGGCGTCGCCGCCACACAGGGCGCCACGGTCGTCGTGGACGGGCGCGGGCTGAAGGTCGACGGCCACGAGGAGGGCTTCTTCACCGGCCCTTCCCTCCTCGACCACGTCACGGCCGAGATGGACGCCTACCGGGAGGAGCTGTTCGGCCCGGTCCTCGCGGTCGTGCGGGCCGAGTCCCTCGACCAGGCCATCGGGCTGATCAACGCCAACCCGTACGGCAACGGCACCGCCCTGTTCACCGCCTCCGGTGAGGCCGCCCGCCGGTTCCAGCGCAACGTCAAGGTCGGCATGATCGGCATCAACGTCCCGGTCCCGGTCCCGATGTCGTTCTACTCCTTCGGCGGCTGGAAGGACTCCCTCATCGGCGACTCCGCCATCCACGGCCCCGACGGCATCCGCTTCTACACCCGCCCGAAGGTCGTCACCACCCGCTGGCCCCAGCCCACGCAGCAGACCGCGGTCGGCTTCGAGTTCCCCACCTCCAACTGACACCCCTCTAAGGACACACCATGACCACCTCCGCCAAGCCCCTCTCCGTCGCGGTGATCGGAGCCGGGATGGCCGGCCGCAGTCACGCCGCCGGATACCGCAACGTCAACACGGTCTTCGGGGCCGGTCTGCCGCCGGTCCGGCTGGCCGCGATAGCCGACGCCAATGTCGCGCTGGGCGAGGACGCCGCCCGCCGCTACGGCTTCGAGCGGGCGCTTCCGAGCTGGGAGGCCGTCGCCGAGGACCCGACCATCGACGCCGTCAGCATCGTCGTCGGCAATGCCCTGCACCGGCCGATAGCGGAGGCGCTGGTCGCGGCGGGCAAGCACGTACTGTGCGAGAAGCCGCTCGCAGGGTCGCTCGAAGACGCGCGCGCGATGGCCGAGTTGGAGCGCGGCGCCGAGGTCGTGACCGCCGTCGGGTACACCTTCCGGCGCTCCCCCGGCATCGCCGCGATCCGTGACCATGTGCGGCGTGGCGAGCTGGGCGACCTCACCCTGTTCAGCGGGCGCTACTGGTGCGACTACGCGACCGACCCGAACGGGCCGCTGAGCTGGCGGTTCAGGGGCGGTGCCGGTTCCGGCGCGCTCGGGGACGTCGGCTCGCACATCATCGACGCGGCCGAGTACGTCGCCGGTCCCATCGCCACGGTCTCCGGTGCCTCGCTCTCGACGCAGATCCCCAAGCGGCCGCTGCCGCTGGGCGCGGTCGTCGGGCACAACGCCGCTCCCGTCTCCGACGAGTTCGGCGAGGTGGAGAACGAGGACACCGCGTCCTTCACCGTCCGCTTCGAGTCCGGTCTCGTCGGTACGTTCTCCGTCACCCGCACCGGTTTCGGGCTGCCCAACGGGCTCGCCTTCGACGTCCTGGGCCTGGGCGGGCGGGCCGCGTTCGACCAGCACCGGCCGGCCGAGTACCTCTTCGACGACGCCCAGCCCGAGGCCCGTACGCGGGGCGCCCGGCAGATCATCGCCGGCCCGCAGATGCCGTACTTCGCCGGCGGGGTACCGATGGAGGCGCCGGGTGTGGGCGCCAGCAACGCCGACAACTTCACCTACCAGGCGCGGGCGTTCCTCGACCAGGTCGCGGGCGTGGGCGAGCCGCTGCCGGCCTGTGCCACGTTCGCCGACGCGCTGCGGACCATGGAGATCATCCAGGCCGTCGTCGCCTCCTCCCGCGCCGGCGGCACGTCGGTCGCCGTCCCGCCTGCCGCCTGACCACCCGTAGAGTCCGTAAAGAAGGAAAAGACACATGGCCCTCAAACTCGGCGCCTACACCGCCTGTCTGCACGACCGCACCCTCCCCGAGGCCCTCGACATCCTCAAGGCGAACGGGCTGACCTCCGTCGAGGTCAACACCGGCGGCTTCATACCCTCCCCGCACTGCCCGGTCGACCTCCTGCTGTCCTCGGCGACCGCCCGCGAGGAGTACCTGGCCCTCTTCGCCGAGCGGGGCATGGAACTGACGGGGCTGAACTGCAACGGCAACCCGCTCAACCCGCTCCCCGGCGTCGGCCCGAAGCACGCCGACGACCTGCGGCGCACCGTCCGCCTGGCCGGCCTGCTGGGCGTGCGGCACGTGGTCACCATGTCCGGGACCCCCGGCTCCGACCCCGACGCCAAGTACCCGTCCTGGGTCGTCAACCCCTGGGACGGCGTCTACATGGACGTCCTGGACTACCAGTGGGGTGTGGCCGTCGAGTTCTGGAAGGAGATCGACGCCCTCGCCCGGGAGAACGGCGTCCGGGTCGCCATCGAGATGCACCCCCACAACCTCGTCTTCTCCCCCGTCACTCTCAGGCGGCTCGTCGAGGAGACCGGGGCGACGAACGTCGGTGCCGAGATGGACCCCTCGCACCTCATGTGGCAGGGCATGGACGTCATCGCCTCCATCAAGTGGCTCGGCCCGCTGGTGTTCCACGCCGCCGCCAAGGACGCCACGCTCTGCCCCGGCGCCGACATCCGCGGCGTCCTGGACACCTCCTTCACCCGTGTCCCGGCCGACGCCCCCGGCAAGGTCCCCACCGGCTACGGCTTCTGGTGCAACGCCTGGCCCGAGAACCCCGCGTGGAAGTTCGTGGCCGTCGGGCTCGGCAACGACGTCCCCTTCTGGACCGAGTTCCTGGGCGCCCTCGCCGAGATCGACCCCGACATGGCCGTGAACATCGAGCACGAGGACGCCGCCTACTCCCAGACCGACGGTCTCGCTCTCGCCGCGAAGAACCTGCACAGCGCGGCAGCGGCACTCTGACCCACCCGGACCGAGGGCGCTCAGCAGAAACTCGCTGAGCGCCCTCGGTCACGAGGGATGTGGCAGCGCATGGCCGACCTGCTGCGGGTCAGCGGCGGTGCCAGGGCAGGGACGCCGGGTACGCGTCGTCCTCGCCGGCGCGGTTGAGGGAGGCGATGACGGCGGCGGTGATGGTCGCCAGCTGCTCCACCTGGTCGGGGGCGAGCGCGTCGAACACCGCGCGGCGGACCGCCGCGACATGGCCGGGGGCGGCGCCGGTCAGCAACGCCATGCCCTCGTCGGTGAGTTCGACCAGTTGCCCGCGCCGGTCGGCCGGGTCGTCGAGGCGCCGTACGAATCCGGACTCCTCCAGGCGGATCACCGCACGTGTGAGGCGGCTGCGCGTGAACTTCAGCTGCTCGGCCAGGGCCGACATGCCCAGGGTACGGTCTGATGCCGAGGACAGGCGGGCCAGCAGGCTGTAGTCCGCGTGCGCCATACCCGCGTCGCGCCGCAGCTGCTGGTCGAGGAAGTCGCCCAGCAGTGTCGAGCAGTCGATGAGGTTGATCCAGGCTCGCGACTCCTCAGGAGTGAGCCAGTGCGTGCGGGTCATGGCGGTCACTCTAGCCGAGGCGTTTGCCTGATCAAACAATCCCGCATCCACCGCGTGGATGAGGCGGATCCGGGATTCGGATCCCGTGAAGGATGGCAGCGGACCCCCGGGCACCCCATAGTCGTGCCTACCCGTACGCCGCAGTCCGGATCCGCCGCCGACGTACGGCCACCCAGCGCTCAGCATGCCGTGCGCCGTCGGCGCCAGTGAGGCATGCCCGCTCCCGAACGCCGTCCCCTGGACCTGGACCCTGGAGTCGCCATGCCCGGTTCCGTACGACCCCTGCCCTCCGCCGCGGTCGATGACGCCACCCCGGCCCCCGTCGCCGTGTCGGGCCCGGCCCATCTGCTGCGGGTGACCCTGCTGATGGCGGGCAGCTGTCTGCCGATCCTGGGGGCGGTGCTGATCGCCCCGGTGCTGCCGAAGATGCAGGACCACTTCGCGTCGACCCCCGGCGCCAAGGCACTGGTCCCGCTGGCGCTGACCGTTCCGGCGCTGTCGCTGGCGCTGCTCGCCCCGTTCGCCGGGGTGATCGTGGACCGGCTGGGCCGCAGGCGGCTGCTGGTCGTGGCGGCCGTCCTGTACGCCGTCTTCGGCACGGCACCGCTCTATCTGCACTCGCTGGGCGCGATCATCGCCGTCCGCGCCCTGGTCGGCGTCACCGAGGCCGCCATCATGACCTGCTGCACCACGCTGATCGGCGACTACTACTCGGGCCACCGGCGGGTGAAGTACCTGGCCCTGCAGACCATGTGCGCGTCGGCGTCGGCCACGGTCTTCTTCGTGCTCGGCGGTGCCATCGGGTCGGCGGGGTGGAAGGGGCCGTTCTGGGTCTACGCCGTGAGCCTGCTGCTCGCCCCGCTGATGGCCGTCGCCCTGCCCGCTCCGACGGCCCGCGCGACCGCGGCGGCCACCCCCGCCCCGGGCCGTCGGCCGTTCCCCTGGCGGCAGTTGGCCGGCATCTGCGCCCTCACCTTCTTCGGCGCGATGGTCTTCTACGCGGTGCCGGTGGAGATGTCGTATCTGCTCGACGACCTGGGGGTGGAGAACACCGGTGTGATCGGACTCGCCACCGCGATCGCCAGTGCCGCGACGGTGGGCGGTGCGGTGACCTTCGCCCGGCTCAAGCGCTCCCCCGACCCGATGCTGCCGGCCGTGCTGGCGCTCTGCGCGGCCGGCTTCGGGATGATGTTCCTCGCGGGCAACGCCCCGCTGCTGGTCATCGGGGCGGTCGTGAACTGCGTGGGGACCGGCATGCTGCTGCCCGCCCTCCTTACCAGTGCCATGTCCCGGCTGGCGTTCGAGGACCGCGGCCGGGGCACCGGGCTGTGGATGGCGGCCTTCTTCGGCGGCGAGTTCGTCTGCCCGCTGCTCCTGCTCGCCGCGGAGTCCGCGGTCGGCAGCCTCGCCGGTGCGGTGGGTGTGCTCGGGCTGACTGCCGCCCTCGTCGCGGCGGGGCTGTGGGCGACCCGGCGCGGATCGCGGCCGCTGGTGAAGCAGGTGGCCTGAGGGCAGCCCCCAGGGGCGCGGGGAAGTGCGCGCCCAGCCATGCGACAAGCCGCACCCGCCGATGCGCAATCCGCGGCAGACGCGACCGCGGCTCGGTCGTAGCTGGTCGCGCAGTTCCCCGCGCCCCTTGCGGGGCGCTCAGTTGCCGTTGCTCATCAGCGTCGCGCCCACCTCCGCGGCCCGCTGTCGTAGCCAGATGTGGGCCGCGTCCTGGGCGTGCACGGGATGCCACCACATCGCCTCCTGCACCGGTACCGCCTCGAAGGGACAGGGCAGGACGCGCACCGCCGCCGCGCGGACGGCTCGGCGGGCCAGGCGCTCCTGGATCATCGCGATCCGGCGGGTGCCCTCCACCATGTGGGGCAGCAGCTGGAAGGTCTGCACCCAGACCTCCACCCGGGGGCTGATGCCGAGCATGCTGAGCTGGCGGGCTGCCGGGGCGTCGTAGGGACGCTGGTAGACCGCCCAGGGCAGCTGCGACAGCTGGTCGAGGTGGAGTTCGTCGCCGACCTCCGGGTTGTCGTCGGCGACCATGCACAGCCAGCGGTCCTGGTGGACGTCGACGGCCGGAAACCCGTCGATGATGCCGTGCGGCAGCAGCAGACCGTCGACAGTGCTCAGCACGGTGGCGGTGTTCTCCACCACCGCGGGCGTCGAGTGCTGGAAGGTGAGCCGGATGCCGGGCGCCTCCTGGTGCAGGGTGCGGGCCAGCGCGGCTCCGAACACGGCCGCGCCGTAGTCGGAGGCGAGCAGGGTGAACTCGCGGGTCTCGGCGGCCGGGTCGAAGTCGGCCTGGCTGGCGAAGACGCGTTCCAGCAGGTCGCAGGCGGTCGCGCTGCGGTCCCGCAGGGCGACGCCGAGCGGGGTCAGCTCGTACGCGTTGCCGGTCCGGGCGAGGAGTTCGTCGTCGAAATGGCGGCGCAGCCGGGACAGCGCCGCGCTCATCGCGGGCTGGCTCAGTCCGATGCGCTCACCGGCCCGGGTGACGTTGCGCTCCTCCAGCAGCGCGCGCAGGGCGACGACCAGATTGAGGTCGAGTCGGGACAGGTTCACCGGGCACCACCTGGCAGCTGAGGACTATCCATGACATGGATTCGGAGGATCCACAGGATTGATTTCCGTGATTCTCCGAGCGGGGTCAGAGTAGACCGCAACCCAGCAGGAGGAAATCTGATGGCAATGCTCGCGCAACCTGCCGGCCCGTTCGCGCTCGGCACGTTCTCCGCTCCCGGAGGGAAGCCGTTCCCCGGCCTCCTGACTGGGAACCGTGTGCTCGACCTGAGCGGCGCTCTGGACTGGGCACCGGCCGATGTACGTGCCGTGGTGGAGCGGTGGGAGGAGAACCTGCCCCTGCTGCACACCCTGGCGGAGGACGACGCCCTTGGCCGGCAGCCGCTCGCTGACCTGCGCGTACACGCCCCGATCGAACCCCGCCAGATCTTCCAGTCCGGCGCGAACTACCGGCAGCACGTGATCGACCTGGAGGTCGCCCACCGCTCCCCCGACGACCCCCGCACCGTCGAGGAGGCGCGTGCGGAGATCGCCACGGCGATGGACCGCCGGGCCGCCGAGGACCTGCCGTACGTCTTCATCGGTCTGCCGACCACGATCGCCGGTCCGTACGACGACGTCGTCCTCCCCTCCTGGGCCGCGAAGCCGGACTGGGAGCTGGAGCTGGCGGCCGTGATCGCCAGGCCCGCCCACCGGGTGCCGGTCGAGGAGGCCCTGGAGTACGTCGCCGGGTACACGATCGCCAACGACCTCACCGACCGCGCCACCGTCTTCCGCCGGGACATGCCCGCGATCGGCACCGACTGGCTGCGCTGCAAGAACGCCCCCGGCTTCACCCCGCTCGGCCCGTGGCTGGTCCCGGCCGCTTCGATCGCCGACCCGGGCGACCTGCGGGTCACCCTGAAGCTGAACGGCGAGACCATGCAGGACGAGTCCACCAAGGACATGCTCTTCGGTGTCGCGCGTCTGGTGTCGTACGTTTCCCGGGCCGCCCAACTTCTGCCCGGTGACCTGGTGCTGACCGGGAGCCCGGCCGGCAACGGCATCCACTGGGGCCGGCTGCTGCGCGAGGGCGACGTCATGGAGGGCTCCATCACCGGGCTCGGCACGCAGCGCACCCGCTGTGTCGCGGAGGGCGCCTCGTGAACCGTCACGATCCCGAGGGCGCGATCGCCGAGGCCGCGAAGGCGTACTCCAACTGGGGTCGCTGGGGCGAGGACGACGTGCTCGGCACCCTGAACTTCCTCGACGAGGCGAAGCGGCGCGAGGGCGCGGCGCTCGTGCGGCGGGGCGCCAGCTTCTCGCTCTCGCAGCGCTTCGACATGAACGGCCCGCAGAAGGGCTGGCGGCGGCGCACCAACCCGGTGCACACCATGCTCGACACCGGCACCGACGCCGCCCTCGGCAACCAGGGCTTCCCGCACGGCATCGGCGGCGCCGACGACGTGATCGCGATGCCGTTGCAGTGCTCCACCCAGTGGGACGGCCTCGGCCATATCTTCGACCACGGCAAGGCGTGGAACGGACGCGACGCGGAGAAGGTCGTCACCTCCGACGGCGACCTCGTCACCGGCATCGAGCACATGGCGCCGTACGTCGCCGGGCGCGGGGTGCTCCTGGACGTCGGCCAAGTCCTGGGCACGAACGGCGAGTTGTCCGACGGCTTCGCGATCACCGAGGCGCATCTGCGGCGGACCGCCGAGGCGCACGGGGTGGCCGTCGGCCGTGGCGACATCGTCCTCGTGCGCACCGGACAGCTCGCCCGCGCCCGGCGCGACGGCTGGGGCGACTACGCGGGCGGGCCCGCGCCGGGGCTGTCGTTCACCGCTGCCGGCTGGCTGCACGGCACCGAGATCGCCGCGATCGCCACCGACACCTGGGGCTTCGAGGTGCGCCCGAACGAGTTCGACCACGCCTTCCAGCCCCTGCACCAGGTCGTCATCCCCAACGTGGGCCTGCTGATCGGCGAGATGTGGGACCTCGACGCCCTCGCCGAGGACTGCGCGGCGGACGGCGTGTACGAGTTCTGGCTGACCGCCGCGCCGCTGCCCATCACCGGAGCCGTCGGCTCCCCGGTGAATCCCGTCGCCGTCAAGTAGCCCCGTTCCGCACACTCCCTGCCGCCCGAAGCCGCGCGGCCCATCCCCGGAGGTATCCCCGACGTGACACACAGACCCACCGTCCCCCACTCTCGACTTCGCTCGAGCGGGGGGACCCCCATCGTCCTCGTCATAGGCGGCGGCACCTCCGGAAGCGCCCTGACCGTCCTGTTGCGCCGGGCCGGGATCGGCGTCGACCTCGTCGAGGCGAGCCCCGACTGGAAGGCCTCCCTCGGCGCCGGTATCACCCTCCAGGGCAACGCCCTGCGCGTGCTGCGCGAGGTCGGGGTCCTCGAAGGCGTCGAGAAGGACGGATACGCCGCCGAAGGCGTCACCGTCCTCGCGCCCGACGGCACCGTGCTGCACGCCCACGACGAGCTGCGCACCGGCGGCGACGACCTGCCCGCACACATCGGCATGCAGCGGCCCCGACTCCAGCAGCTCCTGATCGACGAGGTCCTCGCCTCGGGCGCCGACGTCCGCCTCGGCACCCGGGCCACCGCGTTCGAGCAGGACGCCGAGGGCGTGGACGTCACCTTCTCGGACGGCACGACCCGCCGCTACGACCTGGTGGCCGGCGCCGACGGACTGGGCTCCGCCACCCGCCGCATGATCGGCATCACCGACACGCCCGAACCCACCGGCATGGGCATCTGGCGCGCCCCCGCACCCCGCCCGGCCGGGGTCACCCGCACCGAGATGATCTACGGTGGCCGCTGCTTCATCGCCGGGTACTGCCCGACCGGCGAGGACACGGTCTACACGTATCTCGTCGAGCCGGCCCGCGACCGGGCCTCGCTGAACCCGGACACGTACGCCGACGAGATACGGGCGCTCAGCGAGGGTTACGGCGGCGCGTGGACGGAACTCCGCGCCGCGTTCACCGACCCGAAGGCCGTCAACTACGCCTGCTTCGACCGGCACCTGGTGGAGGGCCCGTGGCACCGCGGCCGGGTGGTGCTGGTCGGCGACGCCGCCCACGCCTGTCCGCCCACCCTCGCCCAGGGCGCGGCGATGTCCCTGGAGGACGTGCAGGTCCTCGCCGAGTTGCTGACCGGCCGGACCGAGTGGGACGACCGGCTCCTCACCGAGTACCACGCCCGACGGCTGCCCCGGGTGCGCATGGTCGTCGACGCCTCCGTCCAGCTCGGCCGGTGGCTGCTGGACGGGGTGCGCGACGCGGACGTGCCGGGGCTTGTGCACCGCACCCTGAGCGCGCTGAAGGAACTCCCGTGACCGGGCCCCGCCCGACACCGACGATCGACGTCCACGCCCATCTCCTGCTGCCGGAGGTCGAGGAGGCCGTCGCCGGTCACCCCGGCCACGCGGAGGCCCGCAGCCTCGACGCCCGCCGCAACGGGCCGGCGGCCCTCGCCGTGAACGGCCCCATGGTCGGCGAGCGGGTGCCCCGGCTGACGGACGTCGCCGTACGGCTGGCCGCGATGGACACGCAGGGTGTGGACGTCCAGCTGGTGAGCCCGTCGCCGTCGCACTACCACTACTGGGCCGATCCCCAACTGGCCGAGCGGGTCTGCCGGTTGGCCAACGAGGGCACCGCCGCGCACTGCGCGAAGGCCCCCGACCGGCTCTCCGGCCTCGGTCTGGTGCCGCTCCAACACCCCGGCCTCGCGGTTGAGTTGCTCGACCACGCGCTGGAACAGGGCCTGAAGGGCGTGGAGATCTCCTCGCACGCTCCCGGCCACGAGCTGTCGGACCCCTCGTACGAACCCTTCTGGTCCCGTGCCGAGGAGACGGGCGCGGTTCTCCTCCTGCATCCCTTCGGCTGCACCCTCGACGAGCGCCTCGACCGCTGGTACCTGTCCAACACCGTCGGCCAGCCCACCGAGAACGCCGTCGCGCTCTCCCATCTGATCTTCTCCGGTGCCCTGGACCGCCACCCGGACCTGAAGGTGATCGCGGCGCACGGCGGCGGCTATCTGCCCACCCACATCGGCCGCTCCGACCACGCCTGGTGGGCCCGCCCGGACGCGCGGGGCTGTGCCCGGGAGCCGAGCAGCTACCTGAAGCGGCTGTACTTCGACTCCCTCGTCCACGACCCGTACGTACTGCGGGAGTTGGTACGCGCCGCCGGTGCCGACCGCGTCCTGCTCGGCTCCGACTTCCCCTTCGACATGGGCAGCGACGACCCGCTCGGCGCGCTGCGCTCCGCGCTCCTGTCCGACCACGCCTTCCACGCCGTACGCGGCGCGAACGCCGCCGCCCTCCTCCTCAAGGACTGAGTCATGCGCCTGCTCACGCACCTGCGGCACGTCGACCTCGCCGTGCCCGACTACGACAAGCAACTCGACTTCTACGCCGGCGTCTGGGGCCTGACCAAGGTCGCCGAGGACTCCGGGATCTCCTTCCTGGCCGCCGAGGGCTCCCCCGAGCAGTACGTCGTACGGCTGCGCAAGGCCGCGGAGAAGCGGCTCGACCTCGTCTCGTTCGGTGCGGCTTCGGCGGCCGACGTCGACACCCTTGCCGAGCGACTCCTCGCCGGGGGCGTGCAGTTGGTGTCGGAGCCGGGCAAGGTCGAGACACCGGGGGGCGGTTACGGCTTCCGTTTCTTCGACGTGGACGGCCGTACCGTCGAGGTCTCGGCGGACGTCGAGGCACGGCGGCACCGCAGGATCGAGGAGAAGGAGTCGATCCCGGTCAAGCTGTCGCACGTCGTCCTCAACTCGCCCGACCTCGACAAGACCCGCGCCTGGTACGAGACCCACCTGGGCTTCCGCCACTCCGACACGCTCAGCTCGCCGTACGTCGGCGACGTCATGCACTTCATGCGGATCAGCAACCAGCACCACTCCATGGCCATCGCCAAGGGACCGCACACCTCACTGCACCATGTCTCCTTCGAGATGCGCGGCATCGACGAGTACATGCGCGGCTCCGGCCGTGTGATGCGCGCCGGCTTCAAGAAGGTCTGGGGTCCTGGCCGGCACATGGCGGGCGACAACACCTTCACCTACTTCCTCGACCCGCACGGCAACACCGTCGAGTACACGACGGAGTTGGAGGAGCTGGACGAGGACACCTGGCACCCGCACGTCTACGACTTCTCCCGGCCCGAGGTCACCGACCAGTGGGGCACGGCGAACCCGATGAACGAACTCGTCGCCAAGGAGTCCTTCAACGACGCCGACCCCGGCGTGTTCGTCGCCCCGCCGGTCTGAGCCCCTGCCGACTCCTCCCCTCCTGGACGTCCCATGCGTTTCGCATCGTACGAGTACCGCAACCGCCGTCAGGTGGCCGTCGTCGACGAGGACGGCACGCTCCGCCCCCTGCCCGGTGTCGGCTCGCTGACCGGTCTGCTCGCCGAGGGCGGCGGCGGTCTCCCCGAACCGCTCGACATCCCGGCCGGTCCAGATGTCTCCGAGGTGCGGCTGCTGGCACCGCTCCAGCCGCCCACCGTGCGGGACTTCGTCACCTTCGAGGAACACGTCGAGGGCGTACGGCGGTCCGTGGACGGGGCCGCCGGGGTGCCGGAGCAGTGGTACGCCGCCCCGACGTTCTACTTCACCAACCCCTACGCGGTGTACGGCCCCGGCGACGAGATCCCGGTGCCCCCGGGGTCGAGCGTGCTCGACTTCGAGCTCGAAGTCGCCGCCGTGATCGGCAGGGAGGGCCGCGACCTCACGCCCGAGCAGGCCCGCGACCACATCGTCGGCTACACGATCCTCAACGACTGGTCCGCGCGCGACCTCCAGTCCGCCGAGATGAGGGTGGGCCTCGGCCCGTGCAAGGGCAAGGACACCGCCACCACCCTCGGCCCGTACCTGGTCACTGCCGACGAACTGGAGAAGTACCGCGACCCGGACGGATTCCTGCGCCTGGCGCTGACCGCCGAGATCAACGGCGAGGTGGTCGGCAGGGACCTGTTGTCCAACATGAGCTGGACGTTCGAGGAGATGACCGCCTACGCCTCGCGCGGCACCGTCGTGCGCCCCGGTGACGTCCTCGGTTCCGGGACCTGCGGCAACGGCGGCTGCCTCGCCGAGCTGTGGGGCGTACGCGGCAGGCAGGACCCGCCGCCCCTGAAGCCGGGCGACACGGTCGCCCTCACCGTCGAAGGCCTCGGGACCCTCACCAACACAGTGGTGCCCGGCCCCGATCCCGTGCCCGTTCCGGCCGCCCGCCACCGCCCTCGGCAACGGCCGTGACAGAAAGGCCCTCCCGTCATGGACAAGGTCAGCGCGAGCGCCGCGGAGGCGGTCGCCGACATCCCCGACGGCGCGTCGCCGGCCGTCGGCGGCTTCGGCCTCAGCGGCATCCCCGACGTCCTCGTCCGGGCCCTCCACGAGCTGGGGGCTACGGGTCTGGAGGTCGTGTCGAACAACTGCGGCGTGGACGGCCGCGGACTGGGCGTCCTGCTGGCCGCCGGCCGCATCGCCCGCGTCACCGGCTCCTACGTGGGCGAGAACAAGGAGTTCGCCCGCCAGTACCTCTCGGGCGAACTGGAGGTGGAACTGGTGCCGCAGGGCACGCCGGCCGAGCGGTTGCGCGCCGGCGGCGCGGGCATCCCCGCCACGGCGCCCGTCGGGTCATCGTCCTGATGGAACACACCGCCAGGGACGGCACCCGGAAGATCGTGCGCGAGGGCACCCTGCCCCTCACCGGTGAGCGCTGCGTCCACCGGATCATCACCGAACTCGCTGTCCTGGACGTCACCCCCGAGGGCCTCGTTCTCGTGGAACGCGGGCCGGACGTCACCGCGGCGGACATCGCAGCCCGCACCGACGCACCGCTGATCCGGAGCCAGGGTCTTCCGTGTTGACCCGCGGGCGTACATTCGTGCGAGGATCGGCGGTGTGGACAGCACTGCGACGCGTGTTCTGATCGCCGACGATCAGGATCTGGTCCGGGCCGGATTCCGACTCATCCTTGACGCCCAGGACGGCATCGAAGTGGTCGGCGAAGCCGCCGACGGCGCACGTTGTGTCGAGTTGGCGCGTGAGCTGCGCCCCGATGTGTGCCTGGTGGACGTCCGTATGCCGAAGCTCAACGGCCTCGAGGTGACCAGACTGCTGGCCGGTCCCGGTGTGGCGCACCCGCTCCACGTCGTGGTGATCACCAGTTTCGATCAGGACGACTACGTCAACACCGCACTGCGCAGCGGGGCTTGCGGCTTCCTGCTGAAGGACGCCACCCCGGCGCTGCTGATCGAGGCGGTACGCGCGGCGGCCCGGGGCGACGCGCTGGTCTCGCCCGCGGTCACGGTCCGGCTTCTCAGACAGCTGGAGGACCAGCGCACGCCATCGGCGTCCTCCCTCGCCGGCCGGCCCGGGTCGCAGCTCAGTGCACGGGAGTTGGAGGTCGTACGGCTGGTCGCGGTGGGCCGCACCAACCAGGAGATCTGCGACACGCTGTTCCTGTCGCTGTCCACCGTCAAGACCCACCTTGGCAAGATCCACACCAAGCTCGGGCTGCGCAACCGGGTGGAGATCGCGGCCTGGGCCTGGGCGAACGGAGCCGTCCCGGCGAACCGCGGACTCACCTGACCCACCGGCGCGAGCCGCGCTGGTGGAGTGTCCGTGCTCAGACATTTTCGCGCAGTGCCCGCCCCGGCCGCACCCCCTGGATACGCTTCGAGGCATGTCACATACGGCGTCCACGCCTCCGTTCCAGCGTGCGCAGCGGCTGGCTCTCGGCGTGTTGGGCCTGGGGCTGGGGCTGCTGTGGGTGCTCGACCTGGTCCTGATCGGCTTCCATGAGCACGCCTCGATCGATTGGCTGCCCCTGGTGACCGGCACGGCCACACTGTGGCTGGCGTTCGGCTCGGAACGGCGGCTGAGCACGCCATGGCGGGCGGGGCTGGCGGGCGTCGGCTCGGCGGCGATGACCGTCACCTCGATGCTGCTGGAGTGGACCCCGCCCGACTGGGGGCTGTTGGAGACGGCGTCCCTGCTGGTCCTGGTCGTCCGCACCTGCCGAACGGTCGAACGGCCCGGCGTCGCGCTGGCGCTCTCGGCACTGCTCGCAGCCGCGGTCATCGACGAACCGCTGCGCACCGAGGGCTCCGGGATCACCCTGACCTATCCCTTCCTGCTGACGTTCGCCGTGGGCGCAGCGGTCGGAACCGGCTGCTTCCTGCGTACCCTGCAAGCACGCCAGGCCCGCACGGTGGCCGCGGTGCGCCTGGCCGAGAGACTGCAACTGGCCAGGGAACTCCACGACTTCGTCGCCCATCACGTCACCGGCATTCTCGCGCAGGCGAACGCCGCCAGTGTGATCCACCTGAGCCAGCCGCAGCAGATCGGGCCCATCCTCAACAACATCACCGAGGCCGGGCAGCAGACGATGGAGTCCATGCGCCGCTTGATCAGGGTGCTGCGCACCGACGACGAAGAGCCCGAGGTACGAGGGCCCGGCGAACTGTTCGCGCAACTCACCAAGCTGGTCAGCACGTTCGGCGACCAGGGCGACGGCTCGGTGGGCCGCCTGGAGGTCACCGCCGCCGCCCGGCGCAGCGAGGTGAGCCCCGAGGTGGGTGCCGCGATCCACTCCGTGGTCCGGGAGGCGCTGACCAACGTCCGTCGTCACGCGCCCGGCAGCCAGGCGACCGTACGCGTCCACCGGACCGGTGACCTGCTGTTCCGGGTCGATGTGCACAACACCGCGCCCCGGGGGTGGGCCGCCTCGCCCTCGGGCGGCCATGGCGGATACGGCCTGATCGGCCTGCGCGAACGCGCCGAGAACGTGGGCGGCACCCTGACCGCCGGCCCGACCAACGACCAGGGCTGGTGGCTCATCGCCCACTTCCCGACGGCCGCCTCCCCCGACGAGGACACCGACACCGTGCAACCGGCTTTCTCCAGCGCGGAGTTCGGACACCGGGACGGGTGAGACGACCGGTCGCCCCGCTCCCCCGAGCGACGTGCCCAGGGGCGGCGCGATACGTCAGGCAGGTGTGGAAGCAGCGGCGCGGCCTGCGTGGGCGGCGGCGTCGAGCCACAGCACCACGGCTTCCGTACGGCTGGAGACTCCGAGCTTGGTGTAGATGGCGCTGAGGTAGTTGCGCACGGTCTTCACGGCGAGAGTCATCCGCGTGCCGATCTCCGTGACTGTCAGGCCGCTCGCCACCAGGTCCATGAGCTGCCGTTCCCGCGGGGACAGCGACGGCCGGCACCGCGGGCCGCCGTTCCGCGCCGCGGCGGGGCGGGCCGCAGTGTGGCCGAGCGCGCCGGAGAGGGCCTCGGTGGCGGCCGGCGACAGCACGGTCAGCCCGGCGGCGGTACTGCGCAGCGCGTTCCGCAGCGTCCGGTCGTCGTAGTCGCCGTCGACCAGGCAGCTGACGACGCCGAAGCCCAGCGCGGTGGCGATCCGCCGCGCTCCCGTGACGGGAGAGAGCAGGAGGACCGGGGGCGCCCACTGGCCCAGTTGCCGGACGAGGTCGTGGGCCCAGTCCGGATCGCACAGCAGGACGACCTGGCAGTCGCCGCCGCTGATCTCCGCGTAGGGCGGCCGTACGTGCCGCAGGACCAGGTCGCCGAACCGGCGCAGCCGCTCGTGCTCCGGCCGGTGGCCGCCGACCACCGACACGACCAGGGGGTCGGGAGGCCGGGCGGCGGGCGCCGGGGCCGCGCACAGTGAGTGAGGCACCGTGTCTTCCTTCCGCCCGGAACGGCGACAACCGCGCGCGGTGTCTCTCCGGGACGCTGGGGAACAGTGCTTCGACTGTCCCGGGCCGGGCGGGGTCGCGGGATCGGCCGTTCGGTCGATTACCGGTGAGTGTGTCGGCCGAAGGTGCCGTGCCGGCACACGTGACGCCGTACCGCCGCGCGCCACCCCGTCGGCGGGCGACCGTAGGCTTGCCGCTGTGGACGACGACATCCTGGACACCTCGGACGGCCCGCAGCCGCGCCCGCAGTCGCTCATGCTCGCCTTCTTCGGCAACCACGTCCTGGAGGAGGGGGACCGTGACCTGTGCGTCTACTCGGGCAGCATCATCGACGTCCTCGGCCGCGTCGGAGTCGGTGAGCAGGCCGTACGGTCCACGCTGACCCGGATGGTCAACCGCGGCCTGCTGCAACGCCAACGGGAGGGCCGCAGGATGTACTTCGGTCTGACCCCGCAGGCGACGCGCATCCTCGACGACGGCCGCACCCGCATCTGGCAGCAGGGCGCGGTCAACGACGACTGGGACGGCTCCTGGACCCTGCTCGGCTTCTCCTTCCCCGACTCCTGGAAACGCCAGCGCCACGACCTGCGCTCACGGCTCACCTGGACCGGGTTCGGCGCGCTGTACAGCGGGCTGTGGATCGCCCCGGGGAACGTGGACGTCGTCGGCGTCGTCGAGGAACTCGGGCTCACCGACCACGTCAGGATCTTCCACGCCCGGGCCGACCGGGCCACCGACATCGAGCTGATGATCCGCGACGCCTGGGACCTGGAGAGCGTCGCGGCCCGGTACGTCACCTTCGACAAACGCTGGACCTCCCACCGGGGAGCAGGCTCCGGCGACGACCCGATCGGGACCCGGCTGCGGCTGGTCAGCGAATGGCTCTGGACCATCCGCACGGACCCCCGCCTCCCCGCCCGGCACCTTCCCCCCGACTGGCCGGCCCGCCCCGCGCAGGAGACCTTCCGGTGCGTCGCCGAACAGACCGCGGCGCCCGCGCTGCGGATGGCACGCGAACTGCTGGAGACCACCCCGTCGCGGTAGACGATCACGCTCTTGGACGTCCATGGTGCGGTTCTCGCCGGATCGGGGAACTCGTCACGCGAGGTATGCCGGACGCCGTGTCGAGAGGAGGTACGCGGTCAACATGGAGACACTCGGCCGAATCCGGGGCGGACGGGCCCTGTCGTGGCTGCGTGACCACGATCCCGAGCTGGCGGCCACCCGGCGTGCCGGGCGGACGGCCGTCGTGATGCCCGCCCTGTTCGCCCTGTGCAGCCAGGTCATCGGCTCGCCGACGATGGCGACGTTCGCCGCGTTCGGTTCGTTCTCGATGCTGCTGTTCGTGGACTTCACCGGCCCCATGGTGCAACGGCTGCGGGCGCACATCGGCCTCGCGGTGGCCTGGGCCGCCCTCATCTGCCTGGGGACGCTCGTGGCGGACGAGACCTGGCTCGCGGTCGCCGTCATGGTCGTCATCGGCTTCCTGGTGCTGTTCTCCGGCGTGGTCAGCTCCGTCCTCGCGGGCGCGTCCACCGCGCTGCTGCTGGCCTTCGTCCTCCCGGTGACCTCACCCGTCCCGTTCTCCGAGCTTCCCGACCGGCTCGCCGGAGCCGGCCTCGCGGCGGCCGCCTCCATGCTCGCGATCGGTCTGCTGTGGCCCCGCCCCGCCGCGGACCCGCTCAGCGCGCCCGCCGCCCGAGTCTGCCGCGCCGCCGCCGGGCAGTTGCGCACCGACGCGTCCCTCCTGGCGGGGGGTCCGGACGCGCCGAACCCGGCGCTGTGCCGCGCCAAGGCCGACGAGGCCTCCACCGCGGCAGCCGACCTGCGCTCCGTCTTCGACGGCACCCCCTACCGCCCCACCGGCCTGTCCACCGGGTCGCGTGCCGTCGTCCGTCTCGTCGACGAACTGACGTGGTTGAGCGGCGTCCTGGCCGACAGCGCGCCCTCTCGCGACGGCCACACCGTGTGCGACGCCGACGCCCGGTCCGTACGACGGGCCGCCGCCACCGTGCTCGATGAGGCGGCCGCGCTGCTCGACGCCCCGCACGGCTCGCCGGACGGGCTACAAAACGCCTCGGAGTGCCTGCGTACGGCCATGGCCGACATGGAACGCAACGCCACGGCCCGACTGCCCGTGCACCGGGGCGGAGCCGGTACGCCGTCACAGGCGCACCCCGTCATCGGCGCCCTGGACCTGTCGTTCCGGGCGCAGGAGCTGGGGTTCGCGACGCTGCAGATCGCCGGCAACGTGGACCGGGCCGCGGCGGCCGAACGCAGGAGCTGGTTCGAACGTCTGCTGGGCGGCGAGCCCGGTGCCGCGACCGAACCACTGGTCTCGGCGCGTGAGCGGGCCGCCGCCCACCTTCGACCGCAGTCCGTCTGGCTGCACAACAGCCTGCGGGGAGCGACGGGTCTGGGCATCGCGGTCGCCCTCGCGAACGTGACGGGCGTCCAGCACTCGTTCTGGGTACTCCTGGGCACGTTGTCGGTGCTGCGCTCCAACGCCCTCAACACCGGGCAGAACGCGGTGCGCGCCCTGGGCGGCACCGTCGCGGGTTCGATCGTCGGCGTCGTGCTGCTGCAGCTCATCGGCGACCACGGCACGGTTCTCTGGTTCCTGCTGCCCCTCGCGGTGCTCCTCGCCGGCATCGCCCCCGCCGCCATCTCGTTCGCCGCCGGCCAGGCAGCCTTCACCATCACCCTGGTCATCCTGTTCAACATCGGCCAGGACCCCGACTGGCACATCGTGCTCCTGCGGATCCAGGACATCGGAATCGGCTGCGCGGTGAGCGTGCTGGTGGGGCTCTTCTTCTGGCCGCGCGGCGCTACGGCGGCGGTCGACCGGGCGCTCGCCGAGGCGTACCGGGACAGCGCCGGTTACCTCGCGGGCGCGGTGGAATACGCCGTCAGCCGCTGCGGCACCACGCCCGCCTCCGCCGATGCCGCGCTGCAAGAACGCCTCGAAGCCGCTGCCGCCTCGCGCAGGCTCGACGACGCCTTCCGCAGCTACCTGGCCGAACGCGGCCCGAAACCGGTGCCCCTGGCCGAGATGACCACCCTGGTCACCGGCATCGTGGGGCTGCGCCTCGCGGCGGACGCGGTGCTCGGCCTGTGGCAACGCGCCGGCGAGCAGCAGACCGAGCCCGACCGCACCGATGCGCGCCGCGTCCTCGTGGGCGCGGTGGGCCGCGTCTCCGGCTGGTACCGGGACCTGGCCGCCGGCCTGGGCGAGAACGTTCCCGTCCGGGATCCGCTGCCGCGCAATCCCATGGCCGAAGCCGAGCTGGTCGAATCCCTCCGCCGTGAACTCAGTGACGAGCACGGGCAGGCCACGGACACCGCCGTACGCATCATCTGGACCGCCGACCACCTCGACGCCGCCCGCCGCCTCCAGCCGAGCCTGGCGGCCGCCGCGGGGGCGGGGGTGGGCAAGCCGTCCTGATCCAGGACGGTTTCCGTCGTGCAGCCGTCGGCGGCAACTGGTAGGGGCCGGGCCCTCGCGTCGTATTCACCGCAGGTCACAGGGCGCCTATGGTGCCTGTCACACTGGAGGCATGACACGCGAGCAGCCGGTCGGCAGCGGCGACAGCACCGAGCTGGGGCGCTTTCTGCGCGCCCACCGCATCAGGGTGAGTCCCGAGGACGTCGGGCTGACCGCCGGCCTCGGGCGGCGCCGCACGCCCGGACTGCGCCGTGAGGAACTGGCCACGCTCGCCGGAGTGAGTGTCGACTACTACGTACGCCTGGAACGCGGCAAGGAGATCCACCCCAGCCCGTCCGTGGTCGACGCCCTCGCCCGCGCCCTCCGCATGGACCGGGGCGAGCACGACCATCTGCGGGACCTCGCCGCATGCGCCGCCGGCACCATGCACCGGCCGTCGGCCTCGCCGAGCCGCTCCGTGCGGCCCGGGATCAAGCTGCTGCTGGAGAGCCTGCGCCCCAACCCCTCGTATGTGATCAGCCGGACGACGGACCTGCTCGCCTGGAACGCGAGCGGGCTGCGCCTGTTCCCCGGGATGGAGAAGTGGCCGGTCGGGAAACGCAACATCGCCCGCTACATCTTCCTCCACCCCGCAGCCCCCGCGCTGTTCGCCAACTGGAACGAGCAGATCCGTGCGTTCGTCGGCAGCCTGCGATCCCTGGCCACCACTGACCCGGGCCTTCCGGGGCTCGCCCGGCTCACCGACGAACTGCTCCTGGAGAGCCCGGAGTTCGCCCGTCTCTGGGAGCACTTCGACGTGAAGTCCCGCGGCCACGGCCACGGAACCTTCCGCCACCCGGACGTCGGCGACCTCGCGCTCAGCTATCAGTCCCTGCGGGTGGACGGCACCCAGGGCCATCGACTGGTCACCCATTACGCCGAGCCCGGAACCCCCGCCCACGACGCCATCGTCCTCCTCGACATGGACGCGTACCAGCACACCGCGTAGCAGCCAGGCGGGCCACATCACCCTCGACGTCAACGGTGACGACGATCGTGTCGCGGTCGGGGAAGGGCGCGCCCGAGTCGAGCGTCATCACGAAGAAGCCGAGCAGCACGGACGGCCTGTCCGAGGTAACAGAACTGGACACCGATGGCTCTCCTGATCACGAAACGAGTCCTCGGTACGGAATGTGTTCCTCAACCGCCATCCAGCCTGCGCGGGAGCGCTGTTCGGGGGTGTGAAAGGCCCCTCACATCCGGCTCACCTCGCACATGGATCTGGCACACCCCGCCTGCAAGACTGGCCCCATGGCACGTGAGCAGCGCGACGGCAGCACCACCGGTAATGGCAGCAACGGCACTGAGCTGGGGCGTTTCCTCTTCGCCCATCGCAGTCGCGTGACACCCGAGCAGGCGGGCCTCCCGGCCTGCTCCGGGCCGCGCCGCACGCCGGGGCTGCGCCGTGAGGAGCTGGCCACCCTCGCCGGCGTGAGCATCGACTACTACTCGCGCCTGGAACGCGGCAAGGAGGCCCGCCCCAGCGCGTCCGTCGTCGACGCGCTCGCCCGTGTCCTGCTGCTGGACGAACGCGAGCACAAGCACTTGCGGGACCTCGCCGTGTGCGCCGCCCGCCCCGCCGCGCCGGAACCCCCGACGGCGCCCACTTCGTCAGTGGGGCCGGGGGTCAGACTGCTGCTGGAGAGCCTGCGGCCCAACCCCGCGGTCGTGGTCAGTCGCACGATGGACCTGCTCGCCTGGAACCCGGGCGGGCTGCGGCTGTTCGTGGGGATGGAGCAGTGGCCGGCCGAGAAGCGCAACGTCGCGCGCTGGGTGTTCCTCAACCCCGGCGCCCGCACGGTCTTCGACCACTGGGACGAGCAGATCCGCGCCTGCGTCGGGCGCCTGCGCGCCCTGGCCGGCACCGACCCGGACGCCCCCGACCTTGTCGGGCTCGTCGACGAACTGCTCACCGAGAGCCCGGAGTTCGTACAGCTCTGGGACCGTTACGACGTACGGGCACACACCCACGGCAGCAAGACCTTCCACCTCCCGGACGTCGGCGACCTCACCCTCGACTACCAGTCCATGCAGCTGGAAGGCGCCCCCGGCCACCGGCTGGTCGCCCACTACGCGACCCCCGGCACCCCCGACCACGACAAGATGCTCCTCCTCGACATGACCGCCACCGGACCGGCCTTGAAACCCGCGGAGGAAAAGCAGAACTGAAGCGGTCCGCAGCGGCGCCGTGCCGGGGTGCGGGGTTCCGGGGTGCGGCAGGGCACCCACGCAGAGGTCGCGGCGGCAGCAGACTGGAAGCATCGGTCTGACGGCCGGTGCCTGCCTGCGCCGTACGCCCGGGCTGCGCCGCGAGGAACTGGCCACCCTGGCCGGGATCAGCATCGACTACCACGTCCGCCCGGAGCGCGGCAAGGAGACCCGGCCCAGCGCCTCCGTGGTCGACTCCCTCGCCCGCGCCCTCCTGCTGGAGGACGACGAGCACGAGCACCTGCGCGGCCTGGCCGGCACCGAACCCGACGCCCCGGACCTGACCCGGCTCGCCGGGTAACTCCTTCTCAGGAGCCCGGAGTTCGCCCGCCGCTGGGAGCGCTACGACGTCACCGGGCACTCCTTCGGCCGCAAGACCTTCCACCACCCCGAGGTCGGCGATCTCACTCTCGGACACGACGACGGCCGTGAAGGACGAGCCCACCTCTCCCCCACCCTGACGGCCTCCCTGCCCGTCAGCCGTCGCGTTCCGTGCCGACGAGGACGAAGGCCACCGTGGCCGGTTGGCCGCTGTGGTTGCGCCAGCCATGCCGGGTGCCGTTCTGGATCACGATGTCCCCTGCCGAGAGACGGGTGCGGTGGCCGTCGTCGAGCTCGAGGACGATCTCGCCCCGCAGCACGATGCCGTAGTCCACGGTCGGCGTCGTGTGCATGCCGTCGGGCTCGATGAGCTCCGCGATACCGGGCGAGTCGGCGCGCTGCTCGCGGTCGAAGGCGACGGGGTCGAACGCCGGGTCGGCCATCGCGGTGTCCGGCGGGAAGGTCAGGACGATGAACCGGGTGCCGCCGGGCGCCGGGAGCAGGCTGGTCACCTTCGGCGTGGGATCCTCCCCGGTCCGGCCGACCGGTTCGCCGGGTTCGGTGGCCCAGGGAAGTCGGGACACCCAGCCCGGCAGACTGGTGAACTCCCGGCTGCGCGGGACGGGGCCGTCGCTGACGACGACCGACCTGCCGTTCTCGTCGTGGCCGGTGACGACTCTGCGCATGCGTCTCTCCTCGGTCGGGTCAGGGGTTGGTGGAACCCGTCGTATCGGTGGGATGTGTCCGGTCCGCCGGCGGTCCCGTCGCATCGGGTGGGTCAGTCGGGCCGGCCGCTGCCGGGCTCGGCCGGGGCATCGAGCGCGGTCGCCCAGGCGTCCAGGGCGTCCGTGACCGTGTAGGCGGGTGCCCGGAGCAGGGACGATGCCACCGTGCGGACGAACAGCCGGTGCCGGTCGTCGGTGAGGTACTCCACCGGGGACTTGCCGTCCACGCGTGCGAGCAGCAGCGCCGGCAGCAGTGACGCGGCCCGCGACTCGAGGGCCGGCCGGGGCTCCCAGTCGACGCACCGGACGTACTCCTCGGTCAACGCCCGTGCGGAGAGCAGGAGTTGAGGACGCCGCTCGGGCACCACCAGGCTCTTGAGGAGCAGATGGTTGACGCAGAAGGCCAGGTCGAAGGCCGGGTCTCCGTACCAGGCGCACTCGGCGTCCAGCAGCACAGGTCCCATCGGGCCGACGAGGATGTTCTTGGGGCTGACGTCACCGTGCACCAGGGCCAGGTGGGTCGTGGCCGTACGGTCGGCGAGGCCCTGGAGGGTGTCACTCAGGGCGGGGTGTGCGGCGGCGGTGGCCAGCAGGTACGGCTCGATGCGCAGCGCGTGGAAGTTGTCGTCGGTGGCGAACTCCGCGGCGAGGGCGGCGTCGCCGGCGCTCGCCGCGTGCAGGGTGCCGAGCAGCGCTCCGACGGCCGCCGCGGTCGGCACCCGCACCTCGCCGTGCAGCAGTTGCGCCTTCCACACGGGGTAGTGCTCGGGGGGCAGGAACGCCATCGCGAAGAGGCCGGCTTCGGGGTCGTGGGCCAGCAGTTCGGGCACGCTGTCCGGACGGTGCCGGGACGCGAACCGCATCCACGCCCATTCGTAGGCGTTGCGCGACACCGGCGCCTGCCAGTCGGCGGCGACCTTCAGCTTGGCCAGGGCGCGTTTGACGCAGAGGGAGCGTCCCGGCAGGTCCACTCGCCACAGATCCGACGAGACGCCGCCGGCCAGCGGCGTCCAGCGTGCGGCTTCGCCGGGTCCGGCGAGTCCGTGGGCGGTGAGGAAGTCGGTCAGCGCGGGTTCCGGGCTCGTCTGCTCGGGGGGCCGGCTCATCGACGGTGCTCCGACCCGGCGGGCAGACCGCGGGGAGCGTTGCGGGCGTGGGCGGGTGCCTCGCCCGCCAGGGTCCGTACGACCTCCTCGGCGGCGCGGCGGCGCAGTTCCGTGACCGAGGCGTCGGAGGAGAAGGCGATGTGCGGGGTGAGGAGAGCGCCCGGCTGCTCCAGCAGCCCGGCGGGGACGTGGGGTTCGGTCTCCAGGACGTCGAAGGCGGCTCCGTCCAGGTGTCCGCTGTCGAGCGCCTTGATCACCGCGTCGGTGTCCACCAGGCCGCCCCGGCTGACGTTGACCAGCAGGCCCCCCGGGGGCATCAGTGCCAGCTGCTCGGTGCCGATGATGTGGTGGGTGCCGGGTGTGAGCGGCACATGGAGGATCACCACGTCGCTGCGGCGCAGCAGCTCCTCCAGGCCCACCATCTCCGCTCCGGGGGCGTCCTTCGGCGGGTAGGGGTCGTGGGCCAGGATCCGGCAGCCGAACGCGCCGAGTTTGCCGACGGTGGCGCGTCCGATGCGCCCGTATCCGACGACGCCGCAGGTCAGCGTCGACAGCCGGCGCAGCCGGGCGCCTGCGGGGTCCCACCGGCCGGCGCGGACCTCCCGGTCGGACTTGGCCAGGCCGCGCGTCCAGGCCAGCACCATGCCGACGGCGTGGTCGGAGACTTCCTCGACGCAGTAGTCCGGAACGTTGGTGACCCAGACACCGCGCTCGGTGGCGGTGTCCACGGCGATGTTGTCGAGCCCGACGCCGAGCCTGGCGACGATCCGCAGGTCCGGCGAGGCGCCGATCGCGGTGGCGGAGACGGGGGCCCAGCAGGTGAGGATCCCGGCGGGCCGGTGCTCGGCCACGAGCTCCTCGATCGCCTCGGCGGAGGCGGGATCGGCGGGGCCGGTCACCAGGGTGTGGCCCGCCTCCTCGATGACCGATCGCTCGACGGAGTCGTCGGGCCAGGCGTAGTCGGTGAGCAGCACGGTGCCGGGGCGGCTCGGTGGTTTCATGGCAGGTCGTCCTCGCAGAATCGTGCGGCCGCGGTGGACGGCCGGGCGTCACGCCCGGTCGCGTCCGACGAGCGGGTCTGATCGCCACCCGGAAGGGCGGCCGTCGGCGTGTCCGGTGGCCGTCGGCCGCCATGGGCGGGATGGAGGGGGTCGCTGGGCTCGGGTCGGGTGTCGCCGGCGCTCACCGACTTGTGGTCGGTGCGGGCGCCGCCGTAGGTCCCTGGAACGGGTCACGAGTTGCCGGGGCACGTCGAATCACTTTGTCACAGCCACGCGATGCTAACGATAGCACTCACGGTGTTCGACACGTCAAGCCAGAGTCACGCCGAAGAAATCCGGTGTTCACACCTTGACGCGCCGGATATTTCCCCCTCATGGTTTCTGCCAGCGCCGACCGTGTGACCGACGAGTGTCCGCACGAGGTCCGGCTGTCGAAGACGCCATAGCCACGGACGTCCCCGACGGGCGATATACGGCTGAATTCCGCATGCGGTGTCCGACCGCGCGGCAGCACGCGTCGCTCCCATTCCATCGGTCGACGACGGCATCGCCGTCGCCGTCCTGAGTCCGTGTTCAGCTCACCGCTTCCCGTCATCGCCCGTACGGCCCCGTACGGCGATGGATCCGCCGCGGCCTGCCGTGGCCCATTCCTCCTCAGGAGCCGCCATGACCCACGCAGCGCAAGTCGACACCGGCACGGTGCCCGCAAACGACACTCAGGAAAGCAGCCGTGCCCCTATTTCCCCCCTCATGATCGGGGTGGGATTCCTGCTGGTGGTCCTCTCCTACATGGTCAACGCGATGGACCGCCAGGTCTTTCCGCCGCTGCTGCCCAACATCCGCGCGGAGTACGGGTTCTCGCTGGAGCAGGGCGGCCTGCTGGCGACGAACTTCACCCTCGGTATGGCGCTGGCAGGCCTGCCCGCGGGCTATCTCCTGGACCGCTTCCGCCGCAAGACCGTGCTGCTGGTCAGCATCGTGATCTACTCCCTGGGCACGATGGCCACGCCCCTGGCCACCGGTCTCGCCGACATGACCCTCTACCGGGTCGTCTCCGGCTTCGGGGAGGGCATGCAGTCCGCCGCCATCTTCGCGGCGATCGGCGCCTTCTTCACCCACCGGCGCGGACTCGCCTTCGGCGTCATCGGCATGGGCTACTCCATCGGCGTGTTCATCGCCCCGCTCATCGGCGTCCGGCTCATGAGCGCGCACGGCACCTGGCACTCGCCCTTCTACCTGTTCGGCACGGCCGGGCTGCTGATCGCCACCGCCTCCCTGTTCCTCGTGAAGGCCGGTCTGACCGAGCGCTCCGCCGAGAAGACCGTCTCCACCAGGACCTACGAGTACATGCCGGCCTCCGCCTACAACCGCAACACCCTCGCGCTGGCCGTGCACTCGGTCGTCAGCGGTGTGGCCATCTACGGGTTCCTCGGCCTCTACCCGACGTACCTCATCACCTCGCTGCACTACACCGCCGAACAGGCCGCACTGGCCATGAGCCTCCTCGGCTTCGGCGGCATGCTGGGCGTGCTCGGCGGCTGGCTCGGCGACCGTGTGAACCAGCGCAACCTGCTGATCCTGAGCATGGTCGCCATCTCCGCCATCAGCGTGTGCATCTACGAGGCGCGTCCCGGAATCGGCGTGCAGTACGCGCTCGCCTTCCTCATGGGCGCCTTCGGCCTGGGCTTCATCTACCCCAACACCAACAGCGCGATGCAGCGGGCCGTCCGGCCCGAGCAGATCGGACGCGCCTCCGGTCTCTTCGTCACCAGCTACTACGGAACAGCGGCGTTCTCGGGCCTGCTCTTCGCCGCCCTGGTGGACTCCTTCGGCTGGAGCGGGGCCGGACTGCTGCAGGTCACGGTCCTGCCGCTGGCCGGTGCCCTGGCGCTGGCGTTCGTCCGCCCCGCGCAGTTCAACAACGCGGCTCGCGGGCGGGCCGGCCAGTGAGCCAGAGCTGACACACCACAGGGGCCTGCCCACCGCCGAGCGGTGGGCAGGCCCCTGTGCGTGGCCGTCCGGCTGGCATCCGCAGTCAGAGGCTCTCGGCCACGACCGGATTGCGCAGGACGCCGATGCCCTCGATCTCCACCTCGATCTCGTCCCCGGGCCGGATCGGACCGACGCCGGACGGCGTGCCGGTCATGATCGCGTCCCCGGGCAGCAGCGTCAGATAACGGCTCAGATAGCTGACGAGGTCGGGAACGGTGAGCAGCAGGTCGGCGGTGCTCGCCGACTGCATGACCGTGCCGTTCACCCGGGTCGTCAGCGCCAGGTCCGAGGGGTCGAGTCCGGTCGCGATGACCGGCCCGAGGGGAGCGAACGTGTCCTGTCCCTTGCCGATCAGAAGCGTGCCGAACGCGCTTTCCCTGCGCTGGACGACACGGTCGCTGACGTCATTGCCGCACGTATGGCCGAGGATGTACTCATGGGCCTCGGAGGGCTTCACATGGCGGGCTTCCTTTCCGATGACAACGACCAACTCGCCTTCGAAATGGATGAGTTCACCACCAGCCGGATAGACGATGGCATCACCCGGTCCAATCACCGCGGTGCTCGGCTTCATGAAGCACACGGGAACATCCGGAACCTCACGTTCGGTCTCGTCCACGTGTGAGGCGTAGTTGTAGGCGAACCCGAAGATCCGGGGTCGTTCGAGCGGCGGGAGAATGACCGCCTCGCCGACTTCGTCGACGTGCCCCGTAGGGGTGAGTCCGGTGAAGGGATCACCCTGGAATCTCGCGATCCTGGCGTCACCTGATTCCAGCTCTCCATAGTGACGCACACCGCCGACGGCGTACCTGACGATCCGCACGGAAACCTCCGCAACTAGGCAGCCGCGGGCGGCTGCACGGCCCATCCAGCAGTGCTAACGTTAGCACAATGGTGATGATCAACCCGGTGCCCACACTTCTCCGACCACGGAGCGCGACGGGAATGCTATCGTTGGCATACAGAAAGTGACGGCACGGGATCAGTCAGCTCGAGGGGGCCCTTACGTGATCACGACCAGGGACATCGCCGAACGCCTGGGAATCTCCGTCTCGACGGTCGGCCGGGCGCTCTCCGACGATCCCCGCATCAGCGAGGAGACCAAGTTCCGGGTCCGCCAGGCCGCTTCCGAGATGGGTTACGTCGGCAACCGCGCGGCCCGGATGATGCGCGGAGCGTCCAGCAACGTGGTCGCGCTGGTCATCCCGGACATCCGCAACAGCTTCTACTCGACGATCGCGCACGAGTTGTCCACGAACATGGAGGCCGAGGGCTTCCAGCTGATGCTCTCGGAGACCGACGACGACCGGATGGTGGAGCTGCGCCATCTGCGGGAGCTGTCCGCCAACCGCGTGGCCGGCGTCATCATCGTGCCCACCGCACGCCCCCACGCCGAGTCGGTCAAGCTGCTCAAGGCGGTCCCGCACCTCCAGCTGCTGCGCCGCCACCCGTCGCTCGGCTCCCAGTGGTTCGGTGTCGACGACCACGAGGCTCTGCGCCGGGCCACGGCACATCTGGTGTCACTGGGCCACACCCGCGTCGCCTATCTGGGCGGCCCCGAGGAACTGCCCACGGGCGCGGAGCGTCTGCGCGGCTTCCGCAGCGCCCTGAGCGAAGGCGGCCTGCCGGACGACGCGGGGCGTACGGAGCTGGGCCCGCCGTCGTCCGTGGACCACGGGCGCCAGGCGGTGCGCCGGCTGCTGAAGGGTCCGGACGCGCCCACCGCCCTCGTACTGGGATCGATCCAGCTCACCCTGGGGGTCCTGGAGGAGTTGTCCGCACAGCGGGTGAAGGTGCCCGGGGAACTGTCCGTGGTCGGATTCGGGGACGAGCCGGGGTTCTCCTGGTGGGGTCCCGGACTCACCACGATCGGTCTGCCGATCCAGGAGATGGCCACCGGCTGCGCGCTGTGGCTGATGCGCCGGCTCAAGACCAAGCCGGTCAACGACGGCCCGTACACGTCGGTCTCCCCCGGCTCACTGGTCCTGCGCGGCAGCACGGCGCCCCCTGACGGAAGGACGGTGTCCAGGTCCGTCTGAGCGGGGAACCCCACCCGCCCGCAGACGTGAAGGCGCCCGGAGCGATGGGCTCCGGGCGCCTTCACGTCTGCGGCGCCGGGTCAGTGTGTTCCGCTGCGCAGCCGGCGCATCACGCGGGCGGTGCGCGCGAGTTCGTCGAGCATCTGCTCGGCGGCGGCCTCGTGTATCTTGCCGGGCCGGAATTCGCCGTCCCCGACGAGTTCGTTGACGAACGGGATGCTCACGGTCGGACCGATCGGCAGCATCCTGAGGTTCGCCACGACCTGCTTGCCCATCTGCACCGCCCGGGTGCCCGCCGAGACGCCTCCGTAGCTGACGAACCCGGCCGGCTTGTGCTGCCACTCCACGACGAGGTAGTCCCACGCGTTCTTCAACGGGGCGGGGAAGGCGCCGTTGTACTCCGGGGTGACGAAGACGAACGCGTCCGACGCGTCGACGATCCGGCTCCATTCGCGGGTGTGGCTCCTCGTGTACTGCCGCAGGGCGGGCGGATGCGGCTCGTCGTAGAAGGGGAGCGCGAGTTCGTACAGGTCGACGGTGTGTGACTCGAACTGGTCGCACTCCGCGGCCCGGAGGGTGAACCAGTCCGCGACGGACCGGCCCACACGTCCGGGGCGAGTGCTGGCCACAACGGTGGTGAGGGTCATGGGCGCCGTGGAGGGCTGGGGTGTCATGCCGGGCTCGCTTTCCTGTCGGCCGGGATCCGGCCCGACGGACCCACGCCGCCTGTGCTGTCCGTCCGTCCAGGACAGCGCGGGTCCGCCGGAGTTCCTGCCGGAGCATCACGGGTTGTGCGAACGATAGCATTCACCCTCCGGCGGACCAAGGGTGCGCGAGCGAACCACGAGACCAAGGTGTCGAAGCTTCTCCCACCCCTTGACAGAGTCGTCGCCGCTTTGCACGATTGCGCTATCGATAGCACTACCGAGGCGCACATCGGCCTTCGCTGATCTCCGTTCGCTCGCGCCCGGTGCCGCCGCGCCGATTCAGGTGCGCCCCAGATGACCTCGACCGTCCGAACTCCGAAAGGTTGCACCGCCATGTCAGACGCGCGGATCGCCAGACTCCACGGCCGCAGGGTGTGGGACTCACGCGGTCGGCCGACCGTCGAGGTCGAGGTCCACCTCGCGGACGGCGCGATCGGACGGGCCATCGCCCCGGCGGGCGCTTCGACGGGCCAGGGCGAGGCGCTCGACCTGCGCGACGGCGGCAGCCGCTTCGGCGGGCTCGACGTCCGGCGCGCGGTGGGCTCGGTGAACCACGAGATCGCCCCCGCCCTCCTGGGCCTCGACACGACCGACCAGGAAGCCGTCGACCGGCTGCTGGTGGACCTCGACGGCACCCCCGACCGCAGCCGTCTCGGCGGCAACGCGATCGTGGCCACGTCCATGGCGACGCTGCACGCCACCGCCGCGTCGGCGGGTGTACCCCTCTGGCAGCACCTGGCGGGCGGACGACCGGTCCGCATCCCACTGCCGGAGATCCAGATCTTCGGCGGTGGCGCCCACGCGGACCGCCGCGTCGACGTCCAGGACTTCATGGTGATGTGCCCCGCGGCACGGAGCTTCTCCGAGGCCCTGGACTGGACGGCGGAGATCTACCGGGCCGCCGGCACTCTGATGCGGAAGGCGGGCAAGGCGCAGGGGGTCGCCGACGAAGGCGGCTTCTGGCCGGCGTTCGACTCCAACGAGGAGGCGCTGGAGATGCTGACCCGGGCGATCGAGAACGCGGGCTTCGCACCCTCGACCCAGGTCGGCATCTCACTGGACGTCGCGGCCTCGCAGTTCGGCAGCGGCGGCCAGTACACGCTGGCCCTGGACAACCGCACGCTGGACACCGGCGCGCTGATCGACATGCTGGGCAGCTGGATCGAGCGGTATCCGATTCTGTCCGTCGAGGACCCGGTGGGCGAGGACGACCACGACGGCATGGTGGAGTTCACCCGCCGCCACGGCCACCACTGCCAGGTGATCGGCGACGACTACCTGGTCACGAACGCCAAGCGGGTCGAGGCCGCGGCGACCGGCGGAGCGGCGAACGCCGTCCTGATCAAGCCGAACCAGGCCGGTACGGTCACGGAGGCGCTCCAGGCTCTGCGGGCCGGAAAGGAAGCCGGCTTCGGCACGATCGTCTCGGCGCGTTCCGGGGAGAGCGAGGACATCACCATCGCCCATCTGAGCGTCGGCTGGGACGCCGGCCAGCTCAAGGTGGGCTCGTTCACCCGCTCCGAACGCATGGCCAAGTGGAACGAGGTTCTGCGCATCGAGGAGTCCCTCGGTGAATCCGCGGAATTCAGCGGCTGGTCCGCATTCACTTTCGCCGCGGTCACATCCTCGGCGGCCAAGCCGTAAAACGGCCTTCAGGTATTACAGTCATCGAAATCCAGAGCCGATCAGAGCACGGAGACCAGCATGCTGCCGCCCGTCAATCTGCGCCCGAGTTTCAACATCACCCGCTCCAGTCACGTGCGTCTCACGGTCGCCGATCTGGCCGAGAGCCGGAACTTCTACGTGAACGTGCTGGGCCTGGTCGTCAGCGACGAGGACGAGCGCACCTGCTACCTGCGGGGCCTGGCGGAGGCCTGCCACCACAGCCTCGTCCTGGAGCTGGACGAAGAGGGCCCCGGCAGGAGCAGGCGGATCGGCTTCCGGGTGTTCCTCGACGAGGACCTGGACCTCGCCTACGCCTGGTTCCGTGAGCGGGGCCTGCCCGCCGAGTGGGTCGACGAGCCGTACCAGGGCCGTACCCTGCACGTCAGCGACCCCATCGGCACACCGCTCGAACTGTGCGCGCACATGGAGACCCGGCCGAGGCTGCACATCGACTTCGCGTCCTACAAGGGTGCCCACGCCCAGCGGCTGGACCACTACCAGACCTTCGCGCCCGACACGTACGAGCTGTGCGCGTTCTACGGCGAGCTCGGCTTCCGCAACTCGGAGTACCTGGAGCACGGCGACAAGCTGCTGGGCGCGTTCATGTACCGCAAGGGCACCTGCCTCGACCTCGCGATCATCGAGAACTCCGGGCCCGCCCTGCACCACTTCGCCTACACCGTCTCCGAGAGCCACGACATCTTCACCGCCTGCGACTGGGCGGGTATCCAGGGCTAGGGCGACGGCGTGGAGCGGGGCCCGGGACGTCACGGTCCGGGCGGGATGCTCTTCGCCTACCTCCGCGACCCCGACGGGCACCGGGTGGAGGTCTTCAACAGCCACTACCAGACGATCGACACCGAGATCGAGCCGGTGCGCTGGGACGCGGGATCGCTGAGCACCAACGCCCGCTGGGGCCTGCCGGCGCTGGAGAAGTGGTACTTCGAGGCCTCGCCCTTCGTCGGGGTGAAGCAGATCCCGGCGGCCGAGCCGCCGAAGCCGATGACACTCGAGCGGTTCCTGCTCGAACAGTCCGCACATTGACCCTTCCGTCCCCCGAGGAGACGCCATGGCACGAGTCCCCTACCTGCGCCGCGAGGACGCGGACGAGTCGCAGAAGCCCTTGTACGACCGGCTGGAAGCCGAGCGCAAGGTGCCGACGGCGAACATCTTCCTCGCCCTCACCAACGCGCCCACCCAGCTGGACGCCTTCCTGACCTACGCCAACTCCCTGCGGGCCGCCGACCTCAGCCCCCGGCTGCGCGAACTGGCGATCCTGACCGTGGGGTACGCGACCAGGTCGGCGTACGAGGTCGCGCACCACCAGTCGCACGGGCTGGCGGCCGGCCTCACCGAGGAACAGCTCGCCGCCGTGGCCGACTTCGAGTCGTCCGACCTGTTCGACGGGACGGAGAAGGCGGTGATGCGCCTCGCCAAGGAGTCCACGCTTCAGGTGGACGTCTCGGAGGAGACATGGCGTGCCGCGGCCGGCCACCTGACGGACAAGCAGATGGTCGAACTGTCTTTGTCCATAGCCTGGTACAACTCCGGCGTCCGCATCATGGGGCTGCTGGGCATCGACCTCGAAAACAATTATCCGAACCCTTTCCCGGAGTCGCAGGAACAGGTGCCGTAAAGGCCCGTTCCTCAGTGAGCCGTGATTTTCTAGGAGTATTTCAATGGCGAAAATGCTCGCTGCACGACTGCATGCGCTCGGGGAGCCGATGTCGATCGACTCGATCGACGTGCCCGTCCCGAGACCGACCGATGTGCTGGTGCGGGTCAAAGCGTGCGGGATCGTGCCGAACATGGCCAATGTCATCAACAACTGGCCGACCTGGTTCCCGCACCAGCCGTTGCCCAAGTTCCCCGCCATCTTCGGCCTGGACGCCGCCGGAGTGGTCGAACAGGTCGGCGAGGCGGTGCTGCACACCAGGCCGGGCGACCGGGTGTACGTCAACCCCCTCCGCTCCTGCGGAAGTTGCCAGGTGTGCCGGGGCGGCGACCTGAGCCGGTGCCGCTACTTCACCCTGAACGGCTACTTCAGCACCTCCCGTGACGGGCAGCGGATCTTCGACCTCTACCCCTACGGCGGTTTCGCGGAGTACATGACCGCCCCGCAGTACTCGATCGTCAACATCCCGGACAACATGACGTTCGAACAGGCCGGCAAGCTGGGCTACATCGGCACCTCCTACGGTGCCCTCAAGAACGCCGCCGCAAGCCCCGGCCAGGTCGCGCTCATCGACGGGATCACGGGAACCCTCGGTGTCGCGTCGACCGTGCTCGCACTGGCCTCCGGAGCCTCCCGGATCCTCGGAACCGGCCGCAACGAGGAACTCCTCAAGCGTGTCAAGGAACTGGATCCGGAACGCGTCGAGGTCTTCCGCCTTGGCGACGGCTCCACCGGCGAGTGGGCGAAGTCCCGCACCGGCGGCGAGGGCGCGGACTACGTGATCAGCGCCCTCGGCGCCAAGGCGCCGGTGGAGACGATGCTCGACTCCCTGCAGGGCGTCCGGCGGGGCGGCAGGGTGGTCAACGTCGGTGGTGTGGCCGACCGGCTGCCCGTGGACGTGAAGTGGCTCATGGACGAACAGGTCCAGCTGATCGGCTCCAACTGGTTCAGCACCTCGCAGGGGCAGGAACTCGCCGACATGGTGGCCACGGGCGCCCTGGATCTGTCCTACCTGCAGGCCAAGCCGTTCCCTCTCGCCAGGGTCAACGAAGCGATCTCGGGTCTCGACGACCGCGACGGCGGTTTCAGCAACTACGTCGTCATCCCCTGACCCCCTCACCCAGGACGGAGGACCCGGTGGAACTGCGCTGGCTGGAATCGTTCGTCGTCGTCGCGGAGGAACTGCACTTCGCACGCGCGGCCGACCGGCTGCATCTGGCTCCTTCGGCACTCAGCGCCCAGGTCAGGGCCCTGGAGTCACACCTGGGAGTCCGGCTGATCGACCGCGGACGACGCACCCGCCCGGCGCTCACCGGCGCCGGGCGGCTGTTCCTCGAAGAGGCACGGCTGACCCTCGCGCAGGCCGCCCGGGCGCAGGCGGTCGGCCGGCGTGCCGGCCGCGGGGAGCTGGGGCACGCCGAGATCGCCTACGTGGCCTCCGCCGCCTTCTCCGGTGTGCTGACCGACGTCCTCACCCGGTGCGCGGCCCTCGGCACCCATCTCACCGTGCAGGTACGCGAGTTGGAGACACCGGCCCAGCTGGAGGCGCTGTCCTGCGGGGACGTCGACGTCGGCTTCCTGCGCTGGCGGCCGGAGTACCCGGCCGGCGTCACGGCCACCTGTCTGCTCACCGAGGAGGTCGTCCTGGCACTGCCGGACGGCGCGCCGCTGGCGGCCCACGAGGCGGTGCCGGCGGCGGAGCTGCGCCACGAGAAGTTCGTGGCCCCGCACTTCGACGAGGAGTACGGCTGCCGCGACCAGATCCTGGAGGTGGCCGGACGAGGGGGCTTCAGCCCGCGGTGTGCGCCTCCCGTACGGGACTTCATCGCCGCTCTCACCCTGGTGGGCGGCGGTCTCGCCGTGGCACTCGTGCCGGCCTCGCTGCGCCGCGTACGGATACCGGGTGTCGCCTACCGCCCGCTGGCGGACGTACCCCTGACCACCCGGCTGGTGGGCGCGTACCGCACGGGCGAGACCTCGCCCGCGGTGCGCGGCGTGATCCGTCGGCTGCGGGAGGCGGCTGCCGCCCCGGCCGTCGCCGGCTGAGCTGACGCCACACGCGCACCACGCGCACGCACACGCAGAACACCGTCCTGGAGGGACACATGACATCGATCAAGCACGTGGGAGTCGTCGGCGCCGGGCAGATGGGCCGGGGGATCACCGAGGTCTGCGCCCGGGCCGGGCTGCGCGTCACGCTGTGCGACGTGACCGAGGACAGGGCCCGTGCCGGACTGTCGGGCGTGGCGGACTCCCTGCTCAAGGCGGAGAAGCGCGGAACGATCGGCCCGGAGGACCGCGCGCATGCGCTGGCCGGGGTCTCGGTCACCGCTGACCTCTCCCGTCTGGCCGGTGCGGACCTGGTCATCGAGGCCGCCGTCGAGGACGAGCCGGCCAAGACCGCGCTGTTCCGGCGGCTGGACGAGGTGGTCGCCGACCCGGCCGCCGTACTGGCCAGCAACACCTCCTCGATCCCCATCGCCCGGCTCGCCGCCGCGACCCGAAGGCCGGAGGCGGTGATCGGGCTGCACTTCTTCAACCCGGTCCCCGTCATGCCGCTGGTCGAGGTGACGCCCGCACTGCAGACCTCGAAGGCCACGGAACTGCGCGTGCGTGCCTTCGTGGGCGAGGTCCTGGGCAAGAAGACGGTCGTGGCACAGGACCGCGCGGGCTTCGTCGTCAACTCCCTGCTGGTTCCCTACCTGTTGGCGGCGGTACGGATGGTCGGCTCCGGCACGGCGACGGCGGAGGACATCGACACGGGGATGACGGCCGGCTGCGCCCACCCGATGGGCCCGCTGCGCCTCGCCGACCTGATCGGCCTGGACACCGTGGCGGCGATCGGCGAGGCGCTGTACGAGGAGTACCGCGAACCCCTGTACGCCCCTCCCCCGTTGCTGCGCCGCATGGTCGAGTCGGGCCTGCTGGGACGTAAGTCGGGCCAAGGGTTCTTCAGTTACCGCGCCGCCTGACGGGGCGGCACTCCCGTGCGATGGCGGGAGACCGGACTGGCCGGACACGACCACGCAACCGTGCCACAGGTGCGGCCGGAGGAGACCTGGCCCGGCGGCTCCCCGCCGAGTGAGGTCCAGGCCCGGGCCGCTCATGTCTCGTCGGTGAAGACCTCCGGCCACGCCGCGCCGTTGCCCGCGCGGCCCGCCCAGGACGCCGTACCCCGCAGAGCCGACATGAGCGCGGGCGGTGTCCCGGGGTCGCGCATGAGGGCGTACAGCTCCGGCGAGATGTCTCCCAGGCTCTGCGCGGCGACCTCCATCAGCTGCTTGCCGAAGGCGATGTCCCGGCGGGCGAAGTCGAGGATGGTGTCGGTGAGCCGCGTCCGGTCCTCCAGACTGATGACGCGGAGGTACGGGCGCCAGTCGTTGGCGAGTCCCTCGCGCCAGCCCTTGCCCGGCGGCTGGACCCCGTCGGTGAAGTCGAGGACACTGATCAGCAGTCCGCGCGCCGCCCGGTGGTGCCCCTCGGCGGCCAGCCGGCGGCAGAGGTGCGGCAGGTGTGGGTCACGAACACGTCCCGCAGATGGACGACCGCCCGGTCCGGGTCGTCCAGCAGGGGTACGACGGCCTCCCACGCGCGTACGGTCCGCCGGTCGGCGAGCGTGACCCTGCGCAGTGCGGCACGCACCTCGTCCTTCAAGGGGCGGGCGGCATCGCGCGGTGCGGGCCCGTTCGCGGGCTTGCGGGTCTGCCCCGCCTCCCGCACCGCGGCCTCGTGCTTCCTGGTGAGTTCGCCGGCGTCGGCGTACGGCGAAGGGCAGGTGGCCGGGCCGCAGCCCACCCGGTCGCGCACGATCTCCTACCACTCGGCCTTGCTCAACCTGCCGCCCAGCCAGGCCGACACGGAGGACGGGCCGACGCCGATCCACTGCGCGACCGCGGCGTTGCGCGGTTGCCGCCCCGTCTCCGGGTCCCCGTGGTCGGCGCCCCAGTGCGCAAGCGCCTGCCACAGCCAGGCGGCCTGCGGGCGCGAACCCGTGTCGTACGTCGTCCCGATGCCCGCCCAGTCGGTCCTGCGACCGCGACCCGTCGGAGCCGGACGCGCGCTCTGCGATTTCTTCACCACTCTCCCCCGGTGTACGGCGCTGAAGAATTCCCCCATCGTGCCAGGCCCCGGCGTCCGGGAAAGGCGGTTCGTCCGTTGCGCGCACGCCGGGCGGGGCGAACAAATCCCGTGTCGCGGTGAGTTGGTCCTGCCGGTCACCGACCGGGCCCTCTCCACCGCCCGCGGGGCCACCCCGCAGGAGCGGGCGCTGATCCTCACCGCGCTCAACGTGTCGCCCCGGCCGTCCTTGCGCTCCCGAGTCCGACGCCTGCTGCGCCGGCCTTGAGGAGGTCGGTCACGGCCGGAGCCCGCTGCGGATCAGTGGGGGCACGACCGCGTCGTACACGAGGCATGATCGGTACGGTGTGAGCGGGACGGTGAAGGGAACGGCGCGGACTTGAGCGATCAGGCGGGTATCAACACGGCGAGGGAGGCCGCCGACCACGGCCTCATCCTGGCGTTCGGACGGCTGCAAGGGGCGGCCAACCGGCTGGAGTACATCCTCGGGCGGGCGCTCGAGGAGGAGTGCGGCATCAGCCATCTCGTGTTCGAGGTGCTGCTGATCCTGGGGCGGGCGGGCGAGCCGGGGCTTCCGATGCGGGCCATCGCCCAGGAGCAGGTGCTCACCACCGGCGGGGTCACCCGGCTGGTGGACCGTATGGAGGCAGCGGGGCTCGTGACGCGCGTGGAATCGCCTGCCGACCGGCGCGGAAAGCTGGTGCGGCTCACCCCGCTGGGCGAGGAGACGACGGTCCGCGCGTCCGTGATCCATGTGGAGAACATCAAGCGGTACTTCGTGGCCCCGCTGCCCGAGGCGGACCGCGAGCGGTTCGCGGAGAATCTGCGCATCCTCAGTCACACCGCTCGGGACGTCCTTCCCCGGCTGCCCTGACCTGCGCAGCGGCGCCGGGTGTCGGTCCGCTGGTTCGGTTACGTCCAGGGCGCGAACGCCAAGATCAATGAGGTGACCGGTGCCCTCACCCTCGAAGGCCACCGCTTCGAGCTCAGGGGCGGCCCCGCGGCCCTGCCCGACCGCCACTACCTCTGGCAGGCCGAGCACCGCGCCCTTCTTAGCGGCGGCCGACGGTGCCGCGTTGGCCGAGGCGCTCGTCAAGCGTTACGCCTGACGAAGGGCACCGGGATGCCGAAGGGTCAGTCGGGCAGGGGCTCGGCGTAGTGGCGGAAGCCGTTCCGCCGGTGGTGGATGTCGTACAGGCGCTCGGCCAGGACCTCGGGGCTGCTGTGCTCGGCGTCCGGCCGGACGGCTCCCGGGATGATCAGCTGCGCGGCGTGGATGTTCTCCGGGGCGAGCGTGTCGTGGAGCATGCGGGCGTAGGCGCTCTCGGCGGCGAAGGCGATCGAGGTGCCGGCCCGGTCGGGGCGAGGGCGTACGGCGGTGCCGCCGTTGACGAACAGTAGGGTGCCCCGGCCGAGGGCACGCATGCCGGGCAGGACGGCGTTCACACAGGTGACGGGGCCTTTGACGGAGAAGGCGAGGGGGGCTTCGAGGTCGTCGGCGCTCGTGCCGAGAACCGGCTTCATGAAGTCGGCGCGGGGCGCGGGGCTGTACTGGAGGATCTCGACGGGTCCGAGGGCCTCGGCCACTGTCCGCAGGGCTGCGGTCAGGGACGCGGGGTCCAGGACGTCGGCGGCGAAGCCCCGGGCCTGGACGCCGTCACGGACCAGCTCGGCCGCGAGGCCCTCCAGGTGCTCGGCGCTGCGGGAGATCAGCGCCACGGTGTGGCCCGCGGCTCCGAACCGTCGGGCGGCGGCGAGACCGAGGCCTGGGCCGGCGCCGACGAGGGCGAAGGTCGTCATGGTGAGTCCTTGTGTGAGATGGCGGCCGGTTGTCGTCCGGGGCCGCACGGCCGACGGCAACCGGCCCTGAACGGTGTTCCGCATGCGCGACGATTTCAGCTACGGGCCCGAGGGCGGCGTTCCCCCGAGGGACCGGTGCTCGCTGGGTTTGTCAGGATCGCGCTCACGACGACATCGAGGAGATGATCGAGGCGTGGCGCGAGCGAGGGTTGATCGCCCAGCCACGCGAGCGACCCGGCCAGCGCGAACAGGTCGGTGCCGTCGATGTCGGTTCGCGCCCTGCCCTCGGCCTGAGCGCGGGCAAGGAGTCGTGTGCCGGCCGCTCGCATCGTGACGCACGAAGCGTGCAGTGCGGACTGCGGGTCCTCAATGGCAGTCACCATCAACGCCACGACGCCGCGATAGTTGTGCGCGCATGCGACGAAGTCGCGGAGCCACGACACCAGAGCGTCTTCGGGCGAGCTCGACGTCTCGAGTGTGCCTGCCGTTGCCGTCAGCTCGTCGAAGCTCGTGCGAAGCAAGGCCTCGAGCAGCGCCTCCCGTGTCGGGAAGTGACGGAGCAGCGTGGCGAGCCCTACGTCGGCTCTGCGTGCGATGTCACGCATCGACGCGTCGGCGCCTTGCTCGGTGATGACGGCGCCCGCGACTGCGAGCAGGTGGTCGTGATTCTTCCTGGCGTCGGCCCGCATCTGCCCCTCTTGACTATCCGGATCAGTGATCCATATATTCGGATCAGTGATCCGGATAACCGGATCACTGATCCGTTGAGCGTATCCCGCGACGGGAGCAGGAGGAAACGATGCCGACACACACGATGAGGGCGATCCGGCTGCATGAGCACGGCGGCCCTGAGGTGCTGCGTTACGACGAGGTACCGATTCCCGATCCGAAGCCGGGTGAGGTGCTCGTTCGCGTCCACGCGGTCGGCGTCAATCCTCCGGACTGGTACCTGCGCGACGGGCTGACCAACGTGCCTCCGGAGAAGAGGCCGAAGTTCAGCCTGCCCGTGACTCCGGGGACGGACGTGTCGGGTGTCGTCGAGGCCATCGCCGCGGATGTGGACGGCCTCTCCGTCGGTGATGAGGTCTTCGGTCTCCTCCGTTTTCCCAGCTTCGACAGCAGCGCATACGCCGAGTACGTGGCGGCGCCCGCGTCGGACCTCGCACGCAAGCCGGCCGGCATCGATCACGTGCACGCCGCCGGGGCGCCCATGGCCGGACTGACGGCGTGGCAGTTCCTGATCGAGCTCGGGCACGATCACCCGTCGCCCTTCCAGGCGGCGCGGCATCGCCCGACGGCACTCGACGCCGACACGACGGTGCTCATCAACGGCGCCGCGGGCGGCGTGGGGCACTTCGCGGCACAGCTGGCGAAATGGAAGGACGCACAGGTCGTCGCGGTGGCATCGGGCGGGCATGAAGCGTTCCTGCGCGAGCTCGGCGCCGACCGGTTCATCGACTACACCAGGAGCCGTCCCGAGGAACTCGTGCACGACGTCGACCTCGTTCTCGACACCGTCGGTGGCCGCGACAGCAGTCGCTTCCTGCGCACGCTCAAGCGCGGCGGCGCCCTGTTCCCCGTGTTCTTCGCCGAATACGACGACGAGGAGACCGCGAAACTGGGCGTCACGGTCTCGGGCACCCAGGTCCGCTCGAACGGCGCGCAGCTCGCCGAACTGGGAGACCTGCTCGACGCGGGCACGGTTCGCGTCGCGATAGACAGCACGTTTCCGCTCGCGGATGCCCGGGCGGCGCACGAACGCGCCGCCCGAGGACATATCCAGGGCAAGATCGTGCTCACGGTCGTCTGAGGAGTGGTCGGCGGAGACCGTCGTGCTCGTGTTGGCCCGGTCAGCGGTCGACCGGCTGGTACTCGAACCAGTCGAAGTGGACGGAGCCGGCGCCCGCGAGCATGCCGATCACCCGGCCGGTGAAGCCGCCGGCGACCTCGGTGGTGAGGTACCGCCCGTCCAGCGAGGCGAGTTCGACGAAGGTGCCGTCCGCCTCCTCGAAGCCGATGGTGACGGTGTCCGGGCCGGTGCGGGCGTCGTTCACCGTGTGCACGGCGGCAACCTCGATACGGAGAACCACAGGTCCGGGGGGCGTCTGCCGGGACGCGACCACCGTGTTCAGCGGACCGATGCGGGCGCTCACTCGCAGTTCACCGGGCGTGGCCACGATGTCGTAGTGATGCTGCTCGTCCAGGCGGACCGCCAGGCCACCGCCGCCGTCCGCCACGTCGGCCAGGGCTCGCACGCGGCATGACGTGTGTTGCTGCCGCCGTCCGACGAACGTCACGTCGGTGTCGTCCAGTGATCCGCCGCGGGCGTGCAGCGTGAGCCAGCCGGGCTTCTCCTTGGTGGTGCAGACCTCCGGCGGCCGGTGCCGCAACGACACCCAGTGCGGGGCCAGTTCACTCAGGTCGAAGTCCTCCCGGTCCGGCGTGCCGGCCTGGGGCCGCAGCGGCCAGGGCGGCGCGGGCATGGTGGCCGACAGTTCACCGACGACCGGCCAGTCGTCGGCCCAGTCGACCGGCACGAGAAACGTCTCCCGCCCCAGTCCGTGCCACCCCGGCGTGCCCCCGCCGGGGCGCACGCCGAGCAGCACCATCCACCATGAGCCGTCGGGCGCCTGCACCAGGTCCGCGTGGCCGGTGTTCTGGATGGGGTGGTCGGTGCCCCGGTGGGTCAGGATCGGGTTGGCCGGGCACGGCTCGAACGGGCCGGTGGGCGTACGGGCACGGGCGATCGAGACGCTGTGGCAGCGCTCGGTGCCGCCTTCGGCGATGAGCAGGTACCAGTAGTCGCCGATCCGGTAGAGGTGCGGCGCCTCCGGGGCCTTGGCGCCGGGGCTGCCGGACCAGAGCCGGCGCGACGGGCCGGAGGTCTCCCCGGTGTGGGGATCGATGCGGATCTGCCCGACGCCGGCGGTGGTGCACCAGCAGTTGCCGTCGTCGTCCCAGGCGAGGTCCGGGTCGATGCCGTGCACTCCGGTCAGCCGGACGGGATCGGACCAGGGGCCGGCCGGGTCGGTGGCCGTGAACAGCAGATTGCCGTCGCCGCTCACATTCGTGACGATCAGCCAGAAGCGGCCGTCGTGGTGGCGGAGGGTGGGTGCGTAGATCCCGCCCGAAGAAGGCGCGTCGAGCGGCAGGCGCAGTTGGCTCGGCCGGTCGAGGGCGTTGCCGATCTGTGTCCAGTGCACCAGGTCCCGGCTGTGGAAGACGGGCACTCCGGGGAAGTACTCGAAGCTGGAGCAGGCCAGGTAGTAGTCCTCACCCGCCCGGCAGACGGACGGATCGGGGTAGAAGCCCGGGATCACCGGGTTGTCGATGGTGTTGGCCTTCTCGGGCTTGCTCGACACCCTCATCGAATCCTTACGTCGTAGGTGGGTTGGTTCAGCGGTGGAGCTGGACGACCACGATCGAGTAGGCGGGTACGGTCTGGCGGGTTGCGCTGCCCGTCGTCGCGGAGCCGATCGATGTGGCGTTCTTGAGGTACGAGTACACCGTCGGGGTGGCCGAGGACGGGGTGAAGCCGCTGTAGGACAGGGTGACCGTCGCGTCGTTGGCGGGGTCCTTGTTGATGAGCATGACGCCGAGGTCGCCGTTGGTCCGTCGTACGGCGTGTGCGGAGACCAGGGAGGTCGACGCGGTGGCCCGGACCAGGGTGTCGCCCGGCGCACCCATCTTGGTGATCATCCGGGTGCCGTGGTACGGCGGGAAGGGGGTGTTCAGGGGCGGCTCGCAGGAGGCGCCGCTGGAGAGTATTCCTCCGTCGTCGTAGTCCGTGGCGCCTTCGACCGTGGTCACATGAGCGCAGTCCGTGCCGTTGTGCAGGTTCCACCAGTCGACGGTGAACGCGCCGTTCTCCATCCAGGTCAGATACTCGTCCGGCGCGAACAGACCGTTCGGGGAGGTGTTCTTGTAGGCGTTCGCGTTGACCTCCGTCACCGCGATGCCGACGTTGGGCGCGTTGCTCCCGGTGTACTGGTTGATCAGCGAGCGCAGGGTGGCGGCCATGGTCGGGATCTCGGCCTGGGGCTTGCCCAGCAGATCCGCCTGGCTGTTGCCGATCGGGTAGTGGTGCACGATGACGAAGTCGATCCTCGATCCGGCGATCGACAGGACCGTGCGGTTCCAGTCCGCCGAGTCACCGGGCCCGGTGATGCCGTCCGGCCACGCCCCCGGGGTGGTCAGCACCGCGCCGATCCTGATGGACGGGTCGACGGCCTTCATGGCCGTGGCGTACTGCACCAGGTTGGTCGCGTACGTCGTGGCGGTCTTGCTGGCGTGGTGGTCGATTTCCCAGGTCGCGCCGTAGAGGCCGTTGCCGTAGACCTCGTTGCCGATCTCCCAGTACTTGACGCCGTAGCCCTTGGTCACGTTGGCGTACCGCACCCAGGCCGCCGCTTCCCCGGGCGTACCCGAGCCGTAGTTGGCGGTGATGATCGGCTGTGCTCCGGCGGCTCGTACCGTGCCCATGAAGGTGTCGAACTCCGTTCCGGGTGCGACGTAGCCGCCCTCCACGGTGTGCGACTGCCAGTGGTAGCCGTCGGCGTAGCTGCCGCCCGGGTAGCGGACCATCCCGGTGCCGGCGTCCTTGAGCAGCCCGGGGACGGCCGTGTGGTTCATGTTGCCGTCGTAGACCGCGACGTTCATCCCGACACCGGCGGCCGGGATCTGCGCCAGCGCGCGGCCCGCCTCGACGGACACCGACGCGCTGACCGCCGTAGGAGCCGCCTGCGCCGACGGTGTGACAGCCGCACCCGAACCGGCCACGGCCAGCGACACCGCGACTGCCGGCCCGATCAGCCGGGCGCGATACCTGTGGACCAACCTCCGCATGAGCTCCTCCAAGGATGCGACCGAGGCGGGTGGAGTGGAGACGGCGTTCATCGTCCGCGAGGCGGCGGGGACTTTCCAGTCTCACGAGAGGAGCGAAAGTTTCTGCCCTCTTGCTCGGATAGTTTCCTGAGGGAGGCTAGTGACGGCCGCCGTCACCGGTCAACGGTCGCGTTGCGCGCCCCTCAGTTCCTGGGCGGAGCCGTACTGCCGCGGACGGTGAGGGTCGTCGCGATCTCCAGCCCGACCTGCGGTGCCTCTTCACCACGACCGAGCGTGAGCGCCATCTCGGTCGCGGCGGCGGCCATCTCGGTCAGCGGCTGGTGGACGGTGGTCAGGGGCGGGTCGACCCAGGCCACGACCGGCAGGTCGTCGAATCCGACGACGCTGAGGTCGTCCGGAATCCGCAGGCCGGCCTCGCGCGCCGCCTGGTACACGCCCAGCGCCTGCAGATCGTTCGCGGTGAAGATCGCGGTCGGGCGTTCGGGCAGGGCGAGCAGGGAACGGGCCGCCTCGCAGCCGTCCTCACCGGTGAGCGGGGCGTGCACGACGAGTTCCGGATCGACCGGCAGACCGGCGGACTGCATCGCGGAGCGGTATCCGTCCAGCCGGGCACAGCAGTACAGCTGGTCCTCAGGGCCGCCGATCATGGCGATGCGGCGGTGCCCGAGTCCGGTGAGATGGCGGGTCGCGGCCCGGCCTCCGGACCAGTTGGTGGCGCCCACGAACGGGACGTCGTCGGGCAGTTCCGTGGCCGGGTCGAAGACGACGAACGGGATCCCTTTCGCCTTCAGTTGCTCGCGCTCGGCCTCGGAGAGCTGGGCCACGGACAGGACGCAGTTGGGACGTCTGGAGACGGTGTCGTCCCAGGTGGGCTCGGCGGTGTCGTGCAGCCCGAACTCGGAGACCATGAGACCGACCCGGTGCCGACGGGCCACCCGCTCGACGCCCCGGATGATCTCGACCGCCCACATGTGCTTGAGCTCCCGGAACACGAGTTCCACGACGTTGTTCCGGCCCGCACCCGTGGGCTTGCGGTAGCCGTACTCGTTGACCAGTGCCTCGACCCGGGCGCGTGTGTCCGCGGAGACCCCCGACTTTCCGTTGATCACCTTGGACACGGTCGGGACGGAGACCCCCGCCGACTCGGCGATGAACGCGATGGTGACCGGCCGGGACAGGTCGCCCTGGCCGCCGTCCTTGTCCGCCGGCCCGTCAGCCGCGTAGTCCGCCAAGGTCGCCTTCCCGGGTCGTATGGGTGTGCCCGGTCATTCTGGCATCTCTTACCGACAGACCTGTGGCCCCGAGCACATCTGCATGTTACTTTCTCCGCCGCGTACAGCGAAAGTTTCCTTCACCGAGAGGCCCGTCCGAAGGGCCCGCGCCACCGCTCCCTCAACCGGAAGGTGCACGTGATGACGAGGAGACTGGCACGATTCCTCCCGCGGAGACTGACGGCACTGCTGCTGGCGGTCGTCCTGCTCCCGCTGCTGCCCGCCACCGCGCAGGCCGACGATCCGCCCGTCCCCCCGCCGAGCGCCCCGGCCGCCCGCAGCATGGTGGCGGCCATGCAGCCCGGCTGGAACCTCGGCAACACCTACGACGCCATCCCCGACGAGACCTCCTGGGGCAACCCGCCGGTGACCAGGGCGCTCCTGAAGAAGGTCAGGTCGCAGGGGTTCAAGAGCATCCGCCTGCCCGTCACCTGGGGCATCCACCAGGGCGCCGCGCCCGGCTACGCGATCGACCCGGCCTGGACGGCGAAGGTCCGGCAGGTCACCGACATGGCGCTGGACGAAGGCCTGTACGTGCTGCTCAACATGCACCACGACTCGTGGATGTGGGTCAACAACCTCTCGACGGACCACGACGCCGTGCTCGCCCGCTACAGCGCCACCTGGACCCAGATCGCGGCGGAGTTCCGTGACGAGCCGTCGAGGCTCGTGTTCGAGAGCATCAACGAGCCGACGTTCAGCGGCACTTCGGGCGACGACGAGAACTACCGGCTGCTGGCCGAGCTCAACCGGGTGTTCCATCGCATCGTCCGCGAGTCCGGCGGCAGGAACGCCACACGTCTGCTCGTCCTGCCCACTCTGTACACGAACGCCGACCAGGGCCGGCTGGACGCGCTGGCCACCGAGCTGACCTCCCTGCGCGATCCCATGGTCGCCACGACGATCCACTTCTACGGCTGGTGGCCGTTCAGCGTGAACATCGCCGGCTACACCCGGTTCGACGCCACCTCGGAGCAGGATCTCACCGCCACCTTCGACCGGGCGTACGGCACCTTCGTCACGCGCGGCATCCCGGTCATCATCGGGGAGTACGCACTGCTGGCCTACGACCACAATCGCCCCGGCATCATCGAACGCGGTGAGCAGCTCAAGTACTTCGAGTTCCTCGGCGACTACGCGCGCCGACGGAAGCTCACCACCATGCTGTGGGACGCCGGTCAGTTCCTGAACCGCGACACTCTCCAGTGGCGGGACCCGGAGCTCTTCGCCCAGATCAAGTCGAGCTGGACCACACGCTCGGGAACCGCCTCCAGCGACATGGTGTTCCTCGCCAAGTCGGCTGCCATCACCAGCCAGACGCTCACCCTCAACACCAACGGCACCGACTTCCAGGGCCTACGCCACGGCTCCCGCAGCCTCGTACGAGGCCAGGACTACACCGTCTCCGGCAACCAGCTCACGCTGGCGGCCGCCACGCTCGGCGAGTTGGCGGGCGACAGGTCGTACGGGGTCAACGCAACGCTGGAGGCCCGGTTCTCCCGCGGTGTCCCGTGGCGGATCGACGTGATCACCTACGACACTCCGCTCCTGTCGAACGCCTCGGGCAGCACCACCGGCCTGAGCATCCCCACCGAGTTCCGCGGGGACAAGCTCGCGACCATGGAGGCCAGGTACGACGACGGGAGCAACGCGGGCCCCGCGAGCTGGACTTCCTACCAGCAGTGGGACATCGCATTCACCGCGTACACCGGCGGCTCGATCAAGCTGACCTCCGACTTCTTCACCTCGCTGCAGGACGACTCCCGGGTGACGCTCACCTTCCACTTCTGGAGCGGCGCCTCGGCCACGTACCACGTCACCAGGACGGGCAGCACCGTCACCGGCACGACTGCCTGACCTCGTCGGTCCCCCCTCTCGCTGAACCCTCGGTTCGCACTGGCGAAAGCAGCCCAGCCATGACTCATGACATGAACCGCAGAACCCTCCTGAGTACGGCCGCGGCCGTCGCCGGTGCGGCCGCGATGGCGCCGTTGCTGTCCGCCTGCGGCGACGGTGCGCGGAACACCGGCGGAGCCAGCACGAAGAAGGGGCTCAAGGCCGCGCTCCCGGCCTTCGTGCCCGACGACTCGATCAAGCCGGACATCCCGTCGGTCGCCGGCCGCGCCGAGATCGCCACCGACCCCGGCTTCCTGACCTACCCGGCCCAGCGGGCCCGGACGGTCGACGGAGTTCCGGGCAGGGGCGGCAGCTACACGGCCGTCACTCCGCTGTGGGGCACCATCCCCTCCCCCGACAACTCCTTCCACCAGGCCATGAACAAGGCCCTGGGTGTCGACCTGGAGATCAAACCCACCGACGGCAACAACTACCTCACCATCGTCCCCACGATGACCTCGGCCAGGAAGCTGCCCGACTGGATCCAGCTGCCGGCCTGGTGGAACTCCGGTTTCAACACCGGCGGTCTGGCCGGCACCCAGCTCGCCGACCTCACTCCGTACCTGGCCGGAGACAGGATCAAGAAGTATCCGAACCTGGCCGCCATACCCAGCGGCGCCTGGCAGGCGGGCGCCTGGGACAACAATGGCGGCCAGATCTACGGCATCCCGTCCTACTCCAGCAGCTGTGTCGTCGCGGGAACCACCTTCTACCGCCGGGACGCCCTGGAGGCCAAGGGCATCACCGCCGAACAGATCACGTCCGCCGACGACTTGTTCCGGCTCGGCAGGGAACTGACCGACGCCAAGCGCGGGGTCTGGGCGTTCGACGACGTGTGGACCTACCTGTTCCCGTTCTGGGGTGTGCCCAACAAGTGGAAGGTCGAGGACGGCAAGCTGATCAACAAGTACGAGACGCCCGAGTTCCTCGATGCGCTCGACTGGCACCACGGGCTCGCCAAGTCCGGCTATGTGCACCCGGATGCCCTGGCAGGACAGGAGGCCTCCGCAGCCACCCGTTTCTACTCGGGGAAGGTTCTCGTCTCCGGCGGCGGCACCGGAGCCTGGAACCTCTCCGACCAGCAGTCCGGTTCGGCGGCCGACAAGAACTACCGCCGCGGTGCGTTCGACGTCTTCTCCGCCGACGGCAACTCCAGGCCGAGCCTCTTTCTGGGCAACTCCACCGGCGTCGTCAGCTATCTCAACAAGAGGCTGAGCAAGGACCGGATCGAGGAGCTGCTGGCGGTGGCCGACTACCTGGCCGCTCCCTACGGTTCGGCCGAGTACACCATGGTGAACTTCGGGGTCGAGGGCGTCCACCACACCATGGCCGAGGGAGTCCCCACCTTCACCGACGCCGGCAAGAAGTACGTGCAGCCCCAGACGTACTCGTTCCTGGCCTCGTGCCCACAGGTGGTCAGCAACCCCGGAGCCGACCAGGTGACCAAGGACTTCACCGCCTGGCAGGCCGCCAACGTCAAGTACCTGTACAAGCCGGTGTTCTGGAACATGAACATCTCCCTGCCGTCCTCTCTCGCCACCGCGGACGCGGCGCAGTCGGTCGAGGACACCATCAAGGACTGCTGTCACGGCAAACAGAAGGTCTCCGACGTCCAGGCGGCGATCTCCGCCTGGAAGAGCAGCGGCGACCGGCTCAAGAGGTGGCTGACGACCAACGTCCTGGAGAAGTACGGCACCGGTCAGTGAGGGGGGCGCAAACGTGACCACCACGGCCCCCGCGAAGGCCGGGAAGAAGACGGCGAAGAGGCCGCCCGCGGCGCACGTCAAGCTCCACTGGCGGATCAGGCTGCGCCGGGACAGGTCCCTGGTCATCATGACGATCCCGGCCGTCGTGCTGCTCCTGATCTTCAACTACGGACCGCTGTTCGGCCTGATCACGGCCTTCCAGTACTACGACCCCCTGGTCGGCGTCCGGCACAGCCCCTGGGCCGGCCTGGAGCAGTTCACCACGCTCTTCCAGGACCCCTTGTTCTGGGCCGCGTTGAAGAACACGCTGTACCTCAGCTTCGTCCAGCTGATCCTCTTCTTCCCGATCCCGATCGTCCTCGCCCTGCTGCTGAACACCGTGCTCAGCGAACGGCTGCGCAATCTCATCCAGTCGATCGTCTACCTTCCCCACTTCTTCTCGTGGGTGCTGACGATCACGATCTTCCAGCAGATGCTCGGCGGGGCCGGCGTGCTCAACCAGTTCCTGCGGCAGCACGACGTCGGCACCTGGGACATCATGACCGACTCGCACACGTTCGCCCTGCTGGTCAGCGCCCAGGCGGTCTGGAAGGAGGCGGGCTGGGGCATCATCGTCTTCCTCGCCGCGCTCGCCGCCATCGACACACATCTGTACGAGGCCGCCACGGTGGACGGCGCCGGCCGCGGGCGCCGGATGTGGCACATCACCCTGCCCGGGATGCGCGGAGTGATCGTACTGATGCTGGTGCTGCGCCTCGGCAACGCGCTCACGGTCGGCTTCGAGCAACTCCTGCTCCAGCGGGTGGCCGTCGGCCACAACGCGGCGGACGTCCTCGACACCTTCTCCTTCTACTACGGCATCGCCACCAACAACTACAGCTACGGAGCGGCCGCGGGGCTCTTCAAGAGCGTCATCTCGTTGTTGCTGATCTGGGGAGCGAACAGACTCGCGCACGTCTTCGGGGAGGACGGGTTGTACCGCACATGAGCACCGCCGTTCCGCTGCGACAGCGCAGCGGCAAACGCCCCGTGTGGGCCGAGCGACCGTCGGCGGCCGGAACCACGGGCAAGAGCGCCGCTCTCACGCTGGTCGTCGCCATCGTCCTGGTACCGCTGTGGATCATCGTGGTCACCAGCTTCTCCACGCAGGCCGCCGTCAACCGGGCCGGCGGCCTGGTGATCCGGCCCGACGGCCTCACGGTGTCCGCCTACCGGGAGATGCTCGCCGACCCGACCGTGCGCACCGCCGTGCTGGTGAGCCTGGGCATCACGATCGTGGGCACCGCCGTCTCGATGGTGGTGTCCGTGCTGTGCGCCTACGGGCTGTCCCGCGCGCGCTCCTACGCGCACCGGCCGATCCTGACGCTGCTGGTCGTCACCATGTTCGTCAGCGGCGGTCTGATCCCCACCTTCCTGGTGGTCACCGGCCTCGGCGGCTACGGCCGGTACTGGTCCCTGATCCTCCCGAGCGCGGTCTCGGTCTTCAACATCCTCGTCCTGCGCACCTTCTACTCCGGCACGTCGGCGGAGCTCATCGACGCCGCCCGCATGGACGGGGCCGGTGACTGGCGGATCCTGTGGTCGGTGGTGCTGCCCACCTCCCGTGCCGTCACCGCGGTGATCACCCTCTTCTACGCGGTCGGCTACTGGAACGCCTTCTTCAACGTCATGCTCTACATGCCCACGGAGAGCCAGAAGTGGCCCCTCCAGTACGTGCTCCTGACGTACGTGAACCGTGGCAACGGCCTGCCGGGTTCCGTCAACAGCGGCTTCGGCAACGCCCACGCGGAGACCGCTCCGCTGTCACTGCAGATGGCCGTGGTGGTGCTGACCCTCGTCCCCCTGCTCGTGGTCTATCCGTTCATGCAGAAACATTTCAGGACCGGTGTACTCACCGGAGCGATCAAGGGCTGACGGCTCCGGGGCCAGTCGTGCTGCGGTGATCCGAGAGGGCGCCGGGCGCGGGACACCGGCATCGGCGCGGTATGCTTCAAAATTAAAACACAGGCTTCGCCCATCCCCTCGCTCTCACCCCGGAGTTCCGCCATGCCCACCTCCCTCGGCCGCGCCGTCACCGACGCCGCCCCCCGCTATGCCAAGCAGCTCACCTCGCACTTCGGCCGGAAGGTTCCCGTCGAGGAGACCCCCGAAGGGTGGCATCGCCTCACCTTCGAGCAGACCGACGTTCTGCTCCAGCCCGGAGAGGACCACCTGCTGATCCGCGTGACCGCGCCCGACGCGTCCACGCTCACCGCCATCCAGGACGTCGTGGGCGGCCACCTGGAACGCTTCGGCCGCCGGGGCGAACTCACGGTCACCTGGGAGCAGTCGTGAAGGCCGTCGTGATCACCGGCTTCGGCGCGGAGCCGCATCTCGCCGACCTGCCCGTGCCGGAGCCGGGGCCGGGAGAAGTGCTGGTCCGCCTGCATGCCGCCGCGCTCAACCCCTTCGACTGGCAGGTCGCCGACGGAGCCCTCAAGGGCGCGGTCGAGCACGCCTTCCCCCTCGTGATGGGCTCGGACGGCGCCGGTGTCGTCGAGCGCATCGGCGACGGCGTGAACCTCTTCCGGCCCGGCGACACCGTCTACGGCCAGTTCATGAACGTCGCCCACGGACGCGGTTCGTACGCCGAGTACGCCCTGGCCTTCGAGGTCGGCAAGATCGCCCGCATGCCCGACGACCTGCACTTCTCCGTCGCCGCGGCGCTGCCCACCGCCAGCGTCACCGCCTACCAGGCCATCGAGGCCGCACGCCTGGACACCGGAGACGTCATCCTCGTCAACGGTGCCTCCGGAGGCGTCGGCCAGTCCGCGATCCAGTTCGCCGCCCACCAGGGAGCCCGGGTGCTGGCCACCGCCACACCCGACATCGCCGACCACCTCCACTCCCTCGGCGCCGACGAGACCATCGACTTCACCGCCGCACCCGCGGCGGAGCAGGTCCTGGCCTCCCATCCCGACGGCATCGACGCCGTCCTCGACCTGATCAGCCGCCCCGGCGGCAACGGCGCCGACGTCCTGGCAGGCCTGCTCAGGCCCGGCGGCATCCTCATCAGCACCAACCACGCCGCGGACCCCGACGCCCTGGCCGTCCGCGAGATCCGCGGTATCAACCTCTCCAGCAGCCCCAGCCGGGCCGAGCTGGAAGCCATCGCCGACCTCGCCGCCGCCGGAAAACTCCGCATCACCATCGACGCCGAGATCCCCCTGGCCGACGCCCCCGCCGCCGTGGCCGACGCCCGCTCGGGCAACGTCCGGGGCAAGCGGGTCATCCATCTCTGAGTACGACCCCGCCGACGCGGGTCCTGCCGGGGTTCAGGCTGCGCAGGGCGGCGCCGATGACGGCGACGCCCTCCTCGATCTCATGGGCGGGGCCCGCCGCGTAGCCGAGTACCAGGCCCGGAGGACCGGGGCTGATCCGGTGCCAGGACAGCGGATGCGCCTTGACCCCCCGTGCGAGAGTGGCCGCGGCGAGGTCGGTGTCACGGAAGCCGCCGCGCGGCTCGCCGAAGGTGACCATCAGGTGCAGGCCGGCGGCCGCTCCGTGGACGCGGGCACCCGGCAGGTGTGCCTCGACGGCCCGCAGCATCACATCCCGGCGTCGACGGTGGCGCAGCCGGACATGGCGCAGATGCCGTTCCAGGTCGCCCGAGTCCATCAGCCGGGCGAGGACCAGCTGGGTGAGGATGCCGTTCCCGAGGTCCGCGTACCGCTTGGCCGTCACGAGGGCGTCCAGCCGGCCCGGCGGTACGAGGAGCCAGCCCACCCGAAGCGCGGGTGCGAGCAGTTTCGAGACACTGCCCGCGTAGCAGACGCCCTCGGGTGTCAGCGAACGCAGCGCCGGTACCGGCGGCCGGTCGTAACGGTGCTCGGCGTCGTAGTCGTCCTCGATCACCACACCGCCCTCGGCCGCCCAGCTCAGCAGTTGGCGACGGCGTTCCCCGTCGAGGACGACACCCGTGGGGAACTGGTGGGCCGGAGTCAGCAGCACCGCACGAGCACCACTGGCACGCAGCGCACCGACGTCGAGGCCGCCGGCGTCCACCGGGACGGGGACGATCGCATGGCCCCCATATTCCAACTGCTGGCGTGCTCCCAGGGATCCGGGGTCTTCGACGGCGATACGGCGGATCCCGTCCGCTCGCAGGAGCTGCCCGAGCAGACCGAGCGCCTGTGCCACCCCCGCGACCACCACCACCTCGTCCGGGTCGGCGCGGATGCCGCGGTTGCGGGCCAGCCAGCCGGCCACGGCCCGCCGGAGGGCGAGGGCGCCCCGGGGGTCGCCGTAGCCGAAGTCGGCCGGGGTGACACCGGCGAGGACGGCACGCTCGGCGCGCAGCCACTCGGTGCGGGGGAAGGCGGCGAGGTCGGGGACACCCGGCGAGAGATCGATCCGGCAGGACAGGGCACGCAGCGCGTCGACGACGCCCTCGCGGTCGGCCGAGCCGAAGAGCGCGGGCCCGGCTCCCGCCGCGCCGCGGGCGCGGTCGCGGTCGCGGGGCGCCGCGGGAGCCGCCACCACCACCGTTCCGAGCCGGCCGCGACCGGCGATCTGACCGGACTCGGCGAGCCGCCGGTAGGCCTCGGTGACCACACCCCGGGTGACACGCAGCTCTTCGGCGAGCACGCGGCTCGCGGGCAGCCGTGCTCCGACGGGCAGCCGGCCGTCGGCGATGGCCGACCGCAGCCGCTCGGCGAGCCAGGCGGTACGCCCGCCGGGCGGCGCCTGGCTGACGTCCAGCTGAAGAAAGTCCGAGCCGACGGGCGCGCCGGCGTCCGGGGCGGCCGTCGGGTGTGGCCTTTTGGACCTCTCGAACGATGGCTTTGTGGACCTGCCCATGGCGTCCATTGTGAGGGCAGGGTGGACGGCATGGACACACCTTCCGCTCCGTTCGCCCAGCTTGTCCCGGGGATGGTCGGGATGGCGCTCGTCGGCAGCAGCGTCACCATCTCGCACACCCTCGTCGACGCCCCGTTGTTCACCGCCCAGGCCGTCCGGTACGCGGCCGCGACCGCGATCCTCGTGGTCGTCGCCCACCTCGCCGGTGCCCGCCCGGTGTGGCCACGGGGACGGGAGTGGCTGTGGCTGTCCGGGCTCGCGGTCACCGGTCTGGTGCTGTTCAACGTGGCCGTCGTCCGGGGCGTCGCGCATGCGGAGCCCGCGGTGGTCGCCGTCGCGGTGGCGTGCGTACCGCTGGTTCTCGGGGTGGTGGGCCCGCTGCTGGAGCGGCGCAGGCCGAGCCGGCAGGTCCTGTTGGCGGCGCCGGTCGTCATGACGGGCGCGGTGCTGGTGGAGGGAACCGGCCGTACCGATGCCGTCGGGGTGGCCTGGGCGGCGCTCGCCCTGGGCTGCGAGGCCGGGTTCACGCTGCTCGCGGTGCCGGTACTGCCACGGCACACCCCGTGGGGGGTGTCCGTGCACGCCACATGGCTGGGCGGGGTGCTGCTGGCCGTGCTCGGCGCGACGCGGGAAGGGCCTTCGGCCGCACGGGAGTTGTCGGGCGCCCAGTGGGCGGCAGTCGGCTACCTGGCGCTGATGGTGACGGCGGTCGCCTTCGTACTGTGGTACTCGACGGTACGCTCCGTCGGGGCCGGGCGGGCCGGACTGCTCACCGGTATCGCGCCACTGGCGGCGGCGGCCGTCGGTACCGTCTCGGGCACCGGCGTGCCAGGGCCGACGGTATGGCTGGGGATCGGCGTGGTGATCGCCGGCCTGATCGTCGGGCTGCGGCCACGCGACGTTCCCGCCGGGGAACTCACGGACATGGATCACCTGGCCCCGGCGGGTTCCCCGCCCGCCTCGGTGCGCTCCGAGTGACGGCGCGAACTCGCTTGCTCCTCCTGGTCACATCGACACGGTCCGCGCCTGGGACTCCTCCGGCAGGGAGATCGCAGTCTGAGGCCAACGGCCTCACCGGGGCCCCGGGGAGCGACGACCGAACGGCGTCGTTCCCCGGGCCATGGAGCGCCTCGCCGTCCGGGGCGAAGCGGGAGCCGTGACAGGGGCACTCCCATGCCTATCGGCGCGTCCATCCCGCCGTGCCCGGCTCAACATCGACACCACGCCCGACGGCCACGGTGACCTCGGCTCCCTCGACCTCAGCGACAACTCCCTGTCCCGGGAACGGCTCGCAGCGGCCGGCGACGACGGTGCCGCCCGTGTCAGAAGACGAATGGCCCGGGAAACAGCGGAGCACGCGGCGAGCAGATGATCGTGAGCCCCCAGATCTGGATGCGCAGCTGGGAACCGGTGCCCCAGGAGTCGAGGATGTCGCCCGGTGTCACCCAGGCGTGGAGCGGGCCGACGGTGAGCGGGTCACCCACGGTGAGGGTGGGGTTGGCCAAGGGCCCGGTGAAGGCGATCGGCCACGAGCCGTCGGTCCTGGCGAGCTGCAGGGTGGAGGTGAGGCTGTCCGCCTGGACCGGGAGCGGAACGGTGATCGAGGGCAGGGTGACCGTGATCGTCGCCGAGGTCCCCAACTGGGTGGCCGTGAACTCGGCGTCGGACAAGCCCCATTGCCCGCAGTTGTACGGCGCCGAGGCCCGGTCCGGTGTCACCGCGCCCGCCCCGGGCGCCAGCGCCACGGTGCCGGCCAACAGGGTGGCGGAAACGGCGGCCAATACGGCGGCACGTAACTTCCGCGTCGTACGTCTCATGGCTTCACTCCTCCTGCACGGACCTTCCATTCCTGACGGCCTGTCAGGTATGGCCCTCATTGACGCGCGGGGACCTTGAGAAGACAAGCGGCACGATCCGCCCTCCGGGCAGGTCCGGATAACGGGTGTGTTGTGCAGGGCTGCTGGGAAGGCGCAGCGACGGGTGGCGACGGGAGCCACTCCGGCCGCGGCTGCCTCGGCCAGTTACATGGCGAGGGTCTCGGGATCGCCCGTCTTGTTGGGGAGGGGACGAGGCTGCGAAGCAGAGTCCTCCACCGCCGACAGTGATGTGGACGAGCCACCGGAGAACAGGCCCGAGAGACCGCCGCCGAGGGCACCGAGGAGCAGGCCGCCAGGTGGGGTGGGTTCGCACAGTGCGGGGTCGGAGGCCCGGGTGCAGGCCGCTCCGACCCCGGCGTTGACGGCGGCCGAGGTGGCGGTGGCAGCGGTGCTGTCCGCTTCGAGGCCGAGGAGTTCGACGGCGCCCGCTCCGGCGGCGGGCATGAGGTGGCCGCTCGGCGGCGACTGCCTCGGCAGGGGCTCACGCCGGATCCGGCAGGTCCATCAGCGCGAGCTTTATGATCCCCGGGAGGCCGTTGACGAGCACCGTCCGCCCCTGAGTGGCTGCGCCGGCGGACAGTTGCGCGCCGGCTGCGACCTTGGTGGCACCGAGGGTGACGACCACGCCGGACGGGGTGTCGACGGTCAGTTTCACCTCGGGGTCGAGTACCCGCAGCAACTCCTCGAAGTCGCCGCGGCGAGCCGCCGCCAGGAAGGCCTGGACCACCTCTCGCTGCTCCCGTCCGACGGCGGTCGGCCGCTCAATCGTCTGCACCTTTCTGCGGGCGCGGCTGGCGAGCATCTTGGTGGCGGCGGTGGACCTGCCGAGGATCTGGCCGATCTCGTCGAACGGCACCGCGAACAGGTCGTGCAGCACGAACGCCAGCCGCTCGCCCGGCCCGAGCGACTCCAGAACGACGAGGAGCGCGGGCCCGACCGAGTCGGCGAGCACCGCGTCGTCCTCGGGAGCAGGATGGTCGTCGAGCATCACCACGAGCTCGGACAGACCGTCGTCGTAGGACGCCTCCGGGCGGGCCTGGCGCGATCGCAGGACATCGAGGCTGATCCGGCCGACCACCGTGGTCAGCCAGCCGGCGAGGTTGCGGATGGTCGCCGTGTCCTGGCGGGAGAGCCGCAGCCAGGCCTCCTGGACCACGTCCTCGGCGTCGGCGTCGGCGTGCGACCCGAGCACGCGGTGGGCGACCGCGCGCAGCCGGTCCCGCTGGGCCTCGAACGCCGGTGAGACGGAGGAACGGCTGCACCACGTGGTCGCGTGGCGCGAAACGCCCTTCTACACCGATGAGGAGCGGGCTGCCCTCGCCCTGACCGAGGCCGCCACCCGGCTCCAGGACGGCGCGGCGGGCGTGACCGACGAGATCTGGGACGCCGCCGCCGACCACTTCAGCGAAAAGCAGCTGGGCGCGATCACTCTGGAGATCGCGATGACCAACTTCTTCAACCGGATCAACCGCACGGTCCGGGAGCAGGCCGACAGGACCTGGTGAGTCGGGCGGGCCGCCGACCCCGGGTGTTCCGTGTCAGGCGCCCGGAGTGAGACGGCCGGCGTGGACGGCCGCGACGACCCCGCCGTCCACGAGCAGGTCACTGCCGGTGATGAAGGTGGCACCGGGGCCGAGCAGGAAGGCGGCGGCCTCGGCGATGTCGTCGGGAGTGCCCAGGCGACCGGTTCCCGATGCGGAGATCATGGCGCGCATGATCTGGCCGCTGTCGCCGTCGAGTTCCTGCTGTCCCATGGGAGTGGCGATCACGCCGGGGCTGATGGAATTGATCCGGGCTCCCCTCTCGCCCCAGGGGGCGCTGGCGGCCTGGACGCGCAGCCGGTTGCCGTACTTGGCCAGTGGATAGGCGCCCTGTCCCGCGACATCCGGATCGGTGAAGGGCAGGTCCAGCAGATCGTCGGCGGGTGTGTGGGCGAGAGCCTGCTCCTGCTCCGTGCTGAGGGGGACGGGCAGCATGTGCCCGGCCATGCTGGAGATCACCAGGCCGGCTCCGCCGGGCGCGACGACCCGCCCGAACTCCTCCAGGACCAACGCCGTACCGAGGAGGTCCACCTTCAGGACAGCGGCGGCGGGGGCCTGAACGGGGGAGAGACCCGCGGTGTGCACGACCTGTGCGACGGGGCCGAGCTGCGCCGCCGAGTTCGCGAGAGCGGCGACCGAAGGGCGTGAGGAGACGTCCACCGTCTGTGTGACGATGTCGTGCCCCTGCCCGCGCAGGAGATCCGCGACGGAGGCGAGGGTCTCCTCGTTGAAGTCGGCGAGCAGCACCTTGTTGCCCGTGCCCTGGCGCCGGGCGATGGCCTGTCCCATTCCGCCCGCACCGATGACGACGACCACGTTCGCACCCATGGGCACCTCCAATAACGTTACTATCCGTTTCGTAATTGTGGAGTGTACCTCTCGTAGGATGGGCCGCTATGGATGAGGTGCGGCGGCCTGGGCGGCCCCGGGACGCGGCCAGGGACGAGGCCATCCTCGACGCAACGCGGGAAGTCCTCCTGCGCGACGGCTATGCCGGTCTGTCGATGGAGAAGGTCGCTGCCACGGCCAGGGTCGGCAAACCCACGATCTACCGCCGCTGGTCCTCCAAGGCGACCCTCGTCGGCGATGCCGTGCTGCACAGCTTTCTCACTGCCGTGCCCGGCATCCGCCTGCCCGGCCAGCACATCACCGACGGCCCCGCCCAGCAGTTGACTGCCTGGTTCCGGGCCTACGCCGAATGGGTCGGCGACCCGCGCCATGCGGCCATGATCCTGGCTTTGACCGCTGCCGCCGCGGAGAGCCCGCACGACGCCGAAAGCCTCTATCGGCACCACACCCGCGCGCAGCACGAGGCCCTCGTGAGCTGTCTGCGTGCGGGAGTGACGAGCGGCGAATTCCGCGCCGACGCCGACCTCGAAGCGGTCGCCGACGCTCTCATCGGCTCCGTCCTCTACCAACTCCTCACCCGCACAAGCAGCGCCTCACCTCACCGAACCGAGCACCTGCTCGATGTTCTGCTGGCCGGACTGCGCACCACTGATCGCTGAGCCCTTTCAGCGTTTGAATGACGACATTCGATACGCCAGGACTTCAGACGTGCCGCCCCCGCTGCCGGTGTTCCCGCCCGCGCGATCTCCTGTGCGCCCCGAGAATGAGCCGGATGTACCTCCCGAGTACCACGGCCTCTTCCTTCCCCCGGGGGAACTCCGTGGCCCCCTTTCTCTACCGGCTGGGACGGTTCGCTGTCCGGCGACGCCGCGCGGTCGTCCTGTTGTGGATCGTCGTACGGGCGGTCGTCGGACTGGCGGACAACAAGGCCGAGGTCGAGTCGCTGACTGCGGTCTTCGGTGTGGGCGGCTGCTCGAGGGGCGGTGTGCCAGGTTCGCCCCTGCGCTCCCAAGGGGGGTGTCAGTGGCTCGTGCAAGGGTGCCCCCATGGAACCTTCGGGAGTGGTTGAGGCATTGTGGGATCGGATCCAGGCGCGCGATTGGTCAGGTGTCGCCGACTTGGTCGCAGAGGACGTCGTGGTCGAGTGGCCGATCAGCGCGGAGCGCATCGTCGGCAACAAGAACTTCGTCGCGGTGAACAGCGAATATCCGGGGGGCTGGTCGATCCGGGTGCTGCGGATCGTGGCTGACGGCAGCGAGGTGGTCTCCGAAGTCGAGGTGCCGCATGACGAGTTCGGCGTGTTCCGTGCGGCCTCGTTCTGGACCGTCCAGCAGGGACGGATCGTGCGCGGACGGGAGTACTGGACGAGTGTGGGGGCTGATCCGCGCCCGGCGTGGCGGACGGCTCTGGTTGAGCCCATGTGAGGCGGTTGCCGCTCGCAGCGGGGTTCCGGCTGATGTGTCCGTGCCGTAGCAAGGGCCGCGCGGGTTGGGTGAGTTGTGAAGCCGACCTGGGCCCGCGGGGCAGTCCGGACTTCGCGAAGCACGAGGTGGGGAACGCCGCAGGGCGGCCGGCGCCGGGCGCAAGCCGAAGCTGGTCTTCTGCGAACCGGCTGCTTCGTGCCAGGGCCACCATCAGCGCCGACCACCTCGGACAGCGGCGCGGAGGGAGTCGCCAGAACCGGCGCCGTCGGCAAAAAAAGCGCTGCCTCGCCTTCCCTCGTCAGCGCAGGTCGGCGGTCAGCCGATAGCGGCCCGAAGGCAAGCGATACGTGGACACCCCGTCCGAGTGGCCGAGGAACCGCACACCGCTCACTCGTGCCAAAGGGGTACGCCCCTCGTGGACCGAACCGGCGGAGGCGGCCGGAAGGCGGAGGGTGGCCTCACTGTTCGCGGGCACGACCGCTTCGTACGCCAGGGCCCTGCCCCCGCCCTCGACCGCCCACGCGCTCCGGATCTCGCCGTACGGCGACTCGTAGGTGCCGGAGACCCGTGTGATCTTCCCCGTGGGATCGAGGTGGGGTTGGAGAAGGAAGCGCTGGAAGCCGGGGCTGTCCGGGTCGCGGGCGATGCCGGCCATGTAGGCGTACATCCACTCCATGATCGCGCCGTAGGCGTAGTGGTTGAAGGAGTTCATGCCGACCGGGCCGAACCCGGCGTCCTCGGAGTAGGAGTTCCATCGCTCCCAGACCGTGGTGGCACCGTTCTTCACCGAGAACAGCCAGGACGGCAGCGCGTCCTGGTGCAGCAGCTTGTACGCCAGGTCCGCGCGTCCCTCGTCGGTGAGGACGGGGGCGAGGACGTTGACGCCGAGGAAGCCGACAGACAGCGTGTTCTCGGCGTACCGGACCCGGATGCTGTCCGGGTGCGCCTCCTTGTACGCCGCGTCGTTGCCGATGTTGTCCGCCAGATGGCCGACGAGGGCGCGGCGCTGGGCCTCCGTTTCGTAGAAGCCGAGCTTGAGGACCCACAGCAACGCGCTCTGGGTGTTGTCCTCCGTCTTCTGGTGGGGATCGGAGCCCGGTTCGATCGGAGAGGCCTCGCCCAGGCTGGACCTGACGGTGACTCGGCCGCCGTCGCTGCTCAGGTACTTGGTGATGAACGCCTGCTTGATGTGCCCGAAGAGCCGCTCGTACTCCGCGGCCTCCGCGGCCCGGCCGATCGCACGGGCCATCTTCGCCATCAACTGGGCCGAGTAGCCGTAGTAGACGTCGCTCATCAGCTGGGCGCTGGTCTTCTGCGGGGCGAGCCAGTCGCCGGTGAGGGATCCCTGCCCGGCGTAGGTGTCGCCGGTCTGCCGCCGGATCCAGTCCAGGTAGCGCGTCATCGACGGCCAGTTGCGCTCGACAATGGCGGTGTCGCCGGTCATCTGCCACACGGTCCAGGGCAGGACGACACCGCAGTCCGCCCAACCGCTGCCGCCGCCGGGGAAGTTGTAGCGTCCGCCGGGGGCGACGCCGGTGTACTGCGCCTTGTCCGCTCCGTAGATGGCCTGGGAGTCGACCACAGTGTCCTGGAAGTGGCTGAGGAAGACACCGGCGTCCACGTTGTAGAGGCCGGTCGTGGCGAAGACCTGGGTGTCGCCGGTCCAGCCGAGGCGTTCGTCGCGCTGCGGGCAGTCGGTGGGCACCCAGAGGTAGTTGCCTCGCTGGCCCCAACGGATATTGCTCGCCAGCTTGTTGACGTCGGGATCGTTCGTCGTGACGGTCCCCGTCTCGCGGACGGCGGAGGTGGCGACCTTGCCCGTCAGCCGGGTGACCGTGACGGTCTCCGACGCCGTGACGGACACATAGCGGAAGCCGTAGAAGGTCAGGGAGTCCTGATGGGTCTCCCCCTGCGGGTCGCCCTTGAGGATGTACGTGCTGGTGGCCTTGGCGCTGCGCAGGTTGGCCCGGTAGACGGAACCCTCGGGGCCGTCCGCGCCGGCGCTGTCGTCGTTGAGCATCTCGCCGAACCTGAACTCGACCTCGGCGCCGGCCGGGCCGCGCACGCCGTAGCGGGCCACGCCGACCATGTTCTGGCCGAGGTCGAAGACGGCGGTCTCGCCGCTGCCGATGGTGACCGGGGCGGAGGCCGCCTTCGCGGGGTCGGTCACCGTACGGGCCGGGTCCACGACGATGCGCCCTCTGCCGTTGGGGCTGCCGTCCTGGCCCGTCACACCGGTGGCGACGGTGATCGACCGCGGCCGCTGGTCCCAGCGGTCGATGAAACGCGCGGTCTCGCCCGGGTAGGCGAGCAGTCGCACGTCCGGGTACCTGTCCTCGAAGGCGACGCGTTCCACGTCCGACCAAGCGGCGTCGTCGAACCCGTGGGAGGTCCAGCCCGGCAGTTCCTCGCGGGCGTCGTACGTCTGGCCGTCATAGATGTCGTCGGCCCGAATGGGACCGGTGTCGGTGGCCTTCCAGCCGCCGTCCGTCCCGGTGACGACCGTCTGTGCCGTCCCGTCCGAGTAGCGGATCAGCAGCTTCGCCTTGACCGCGAGGGCGTTGCCGTCCTTCGAGTAGTAGGTGCTGCCGTCGGAGACCCGCCCGTTGTACCAGCCGTTGCCCAGGACGACGGCGAGCGTGACGTCGGGTGCGCGCGGCACGAGGTCGGTGACGTCGTACGTCATGTAGTCGACGCGTGCGTCGTAGTTCGTCCAGCCCGGCGGCAGGAGTTCGATCGTGGGATCGCCGTCCTGTTCGACCGTCACCCGGTGACCGTTGACGTAGGCCTCGTACACACCGAGGGCTGTGATGTACAGCCGCGCCTCGCGCACCTGCCGACGCCGTCCGATCCTGAGGTTCTCCTCCTTCCGCAGCATGGGGGCGCCGGCCGAGTTGGGGGCTTTCCCCCTCATCCCGATCCACTGCGCGCCGTCCCAGCCGGCCACACCGTCGGTGCTCATCAGGCCGGTCTCGAAGGAGGAGGGAGGCGCGGTGCCGACCGTACGGCCCTCGGCGTCCCAGACACTGACAGTCCAGTGGTAGCGGGTCGAGGCGCGCAGCGGCTCACCCGCGTAGGGGACGGCCACCGAGTCCGAGGAGCGCACCCGCCCGCTGTTCCAGATGTCGGCGCGCGCGGCGGTCAGCCTGTCCGGGGAGCCGGCGACGAGGATCTGGTACGACCCCTGCCGCCAGCCCCGGGTGGCGGACCGCGTACGCCACCCGAAGCGCGGGCGGTCGGCGTCCACACCGAGGGGATCGGTGCGGTGTTCCACTGTCAGCCCCTCTACGGGGCCGCCGTGCGGGCGGGGGGACTCTTCCGCCGCCGCACTCGTTCCTTCTGCCATGGCACTGGCTCCTATCGACATGGCACCGGCTGTCGCTGCGAGTACGGTCCGGCGACGTAAAGCCGGTCCGTACACCGGCCCGTGACCGCGAGGGGTCTTCACCTCCCGGGCCTCGCGGACCTCGTGGACTTCGCGGTCGGCATCGTCCGCACTGCGCCCTTCATGGCTCACGCCTTGGTCCTTTCGGTTCTCTGGGGAATCGGTCACAGATCGCGGGTGGTGAACGTGTGACCAGTTCGCGGTAGCCGGCCTTGCCGCGCGCCCGGCGGATGCCCGCCGCTCCGCTGTGGAAGCACTCCTCGATGCTCAGCTTCCGGACCTGTAGTCGGCGTCCATCTCGTCGAGGAGCTTCCCGGGCGTGGACTGACCGCTGAAGATCTCCTGGAGGCCGCTCAGCATGGTCTGCTGAACCTTGGGGTTGGGCCAGAGCTGGTCCATGAACGGGACCGTGCGGTCCGACCCGATGAACTTGGAGAGTTCGGCGAGTGACGGGTCGGCGGCGAAGCCCGTGTCGGGCAGGGCGGGCAGACCTCCCTGCTTCTCGACGAACAGGTTCATGCCCTCGGGCGACATCACGAAGTCCACGAACTTCAGCGCCAGTTTCTCGTTCTTCGCCTTGGCGTTGACGGCGTAGCCGGCGCCCGCGGCGGCGGGGATGAGGGTCTGGGACGCGTCGTCGGTGGCGGGCAGCGCCTTGAGCGTGAAGGTGCCCTTCGGGTTCTTGCCCTTGAGGAGGGCTGTCACCCAGTTGCCCTGCACGATGCCGAGGGTCTTGCCGGTGGCGGCGAGTTGCTGGCTGGCTTCGTAGGTGGTGCCCAGCGGGTTCTTCTGGAAGCAGCCGGTCCTCTCCATCGTCAGGTACTTGTCGAGGGCGGTGGTCCACGGCGACTTCGCGAAGGTCGCCCGGCCGGCCTGCATCTTCTTGTCGAAGTCCCGGTCCTCGCCGTACACGGTCGTGGCGACCAGCGCGTACAGGACGAGCTGGGTCACCCAGTTGTCCTGGTTGCCGAGTGCGAAGGCCGGGGTTCCCTCGGCCTTCGCGGCCTTGCAGAAGTCCAGCAGTTCCGTCCAGGTGTCCGGCGGGGTGAGCCCGGCCTTCTCCAGCGCCTGTTCGTTGTAGACCGCTCCGATGCCGTTCTGTCCGAAGACCGCGTTGTACGTCTTGCCCTCGTACTGGGCGACGGACTTCATGGCGTCCGGCAGCTTGGCGGCCCACGGCCGGTCCGACAGGTCGCGCAGATAGCCCGGCTTGGCGAGAACGTACGTGGCCGCCGGATTGCCGTTGCCGGGCCATACCGACAGCACGTCGGGCGCGGTGCCCGAGGACAGCTGGGTCCGGATCTGCTGCTGGTACTGGTCGGCGCCGCTGGTGGTGTACCGGACCTTGACGCCCGGGTTGGCCTTCTCGAACGCCTTGACGATGTCCTGGATCGAGCCCTGGTCGACCGACGCGAGGGTGAGCGTCCTGGAGTCACCCGAGCCGCCTTCGGAGCCCGCCCTGGTGCCGCCGCTGCACGCGGCCAGCACGGCCATGGACGTGACCGCCGCGATCAGGACCGGGAGTGCGCGTGTCTTCATGATGTCCCCCTCGGGGAAAGAACCACCGTGCGTGGGAGTCGGTCGGGTGCCGGGTGTCATCCCCGCAGCCCTCCCGCGAAGCCGTTGATGATGCTGCGCTGCAACAGGAAGTAGATGATCAGGACCGGCAGGATGCTGATCACCAGTGCGGCGAAGATGAGGTTCCAGTCGGTGACGTACTGGCCGACGAAACCGGCGATCGCGACCGGCAGGGTCTGCTGGGCGCTGCCGCTGAGGTACAGCAGTGGGGTGAAGAAGTCGTTCCAGACTGCGACGGTGTTGAGCACCAGGGCGGTCACCGTGACCGGTTTGAGCATGGGCAGGACCACGTACCAAAAGCCCTGCAGGGGTGTGCAGCCGTCGATCAGCGCGGCGTCCTCGAAGTCACGCGGCATGGCGCGCAGGAAACCGACGTAGAGGAAGACGGTGAACGGCACCTGCAGCCCCGAGTAGAAGAGGACCAGTGCCCAGGGTGTGCCGAGCAGGCCCATGTCGCGCAGGGTCTGGTACAGCGGCAGCGAGGCGAGTTGGAAGGGCAGGACGAGGCCGAGCAGGAAGCCCAGGTAGGTGCCCCGGGACCAGCGGGCCGTGACCCGCGCCAACGGGAACGCCGCGAGCGAGGACACGGTGAGTACGACGATGACACTGCACACCGTCACCAGCACGCTGTTGCCCAACGCCCCGCCCAGTGCGCCCTGTTGCCAGGCCTGGGTGAAGTTGTCCAGGGTGGGCGAAGTCGTCGGGCTGATCGGCGAGGAGGTGTCCGACGAGCGCCGCACCGCCAGGTTGACCAGAACGTACACCGGGAAGGCGACGAACAGGGCGGCGGCGATCATCGTCAGTTCCAGCGCGAAGGTGCGCCGACGGTAGCGGTTCATGACGCGGACCTCTCGTTGCGGGACAGCGCGAGGTACTGTCCGGTCGAGACGACCGCCACGATGATCGTGAGAACGACCGCGAGCGCGATGCTGTAGCCGAACTCGCCGAGCGTGAAGGCGTCCTTGTAGATCAGCGTCGAGATGGTGTCGGTGGCGTGTCCCGGTCCACCGCCCGTCAATGCGTAGACCTGGTCGAAGAGTTTGATTCCGCCGATGATCGACAGCATCAGGTTGATGGTGAAGGCCGGGGCCAGCAGTGGCCTGGTCACCGACCAGAAGCGCCGGACGGGGCCGGCCCCGTCCATGGCCGCCGCCTCATGGACCTCCCTGGGCACCGACTGCAGTCCGGCGAGGAAGATGACCATCGAATAGCCCGCGAACTGCCATACGATCACGCCGACCACCGACCACAGCGCCAGGCTCGGGCTGCCCAGCCAGTCCTGCCGCCATCCCCCCAGACCGACGGCACCGAGCAGGCTGTTGACCGCGCCGTCCGGGCCGAGGAGATTGCGCCAGAGGTAGGCGGTGACGATCGGGGTGATCACGGCCGGGGCGAACAGGAACACCCGGAGCACGTTGCGGGACTTGATGGCCGAGTTGACGCCCAGAGCCAGCAGCAGGCCCACCGCGTTCTGCACGACAGTGATGGACACGGCGATCAGCAGGGTGTGCCAGACGGCCTGCGTCGCGTCCTCGTCGCGGAACATCTCGGAGAAGTTGTCCAGGCCGACGAAGGAGAAGTCGGGCGAGAGACCGTCCCAGTCGGTGAACGCGTAGTAGACCCCACGCGCACTCGGCACCAGGACGACAAAGGCGAACAGCAGCATCGCGGGAAGGGCGAACCACCATGGCGGGGTGGTTCGCGCGCGCCGGCCCCGTGCAGCCGGTTCCGCGCCCGGGGGCCGGTCGACGTCCGGAAGTCGCTTGTGCGGGGTGGCAGTCACCTGTGAACCCCCTTTCTTGAAACGATTCAAGCAGCCGGAGTGGATTTGGGTAACGTTTCCCAAAGGGTGTGGCCAGACCTTAGGGAGCGTCCCGCATGACGTCAAGATGTTGCGCACACACTGCGATGGCGTTACGACGGCAGCCCCTGCCCCTTTCGAGCCGCCCCCTGAGCTGCGGAATCCGGCTTAGACTCGGCCGCCCGACGCCACCCCGAGAGGCAAGGACCGGATGGAGCCGACCGCATCACGTCGCAGGATCACCATCGTCGACGTCGCTCGGCACGCCCGGGTGTCCGTCACCTCCGTGTCCAAGGTGCTGCGCAACGCCTACGGGGCCAGCCCCGAGATGCAGGCCAAAGTGCGCCGCGCGATCGACGAGTTGGGCTACCGGCCGCACGCGGGCGCCAGAGCCCTCCGCGGGCAGACGTACACCATCGGCGTGATGCTGCCCGACATCCGCAACCCGTTCTTTCCGGAGATCCTCGACGGCGTCACCGACTCACTGGAGGAGACCGACTACCAGGTGTTCCTGGGACCGGGCTGCAACGGGGAGAAGGCGGAGGCCCGGGTCACCGAGGCGATGATCGACCGGGGCATGGACGGCCTCATCCTGGTCGCGCCGGTCTCCTCACGCGCCCACCTGGAGCACGTCGCCACAGCGGTGCCCACCGTCGTCGTCGGCCGCCACGGCTCCTCTCCCGTGTACGACACCGTGACCGACGACGATGTCGAGGGTGCGGCCCTGGTCGTCCGCCATCTCGCCGGTCTCGGACACCGCCGGATCGCCCACATCGAGCATCACGAGACCGACCCGACGCGCCTCGCGGAGATGCCCAACGCCCGGCGCGCCGACGGATATCGGCAGGCCATGCGGGCACACGGGCTGGAGGAGTGGATCGACGTGATCTCCACCAGCTACACCCAGGAGGGCGGTCACCGGGCGGCGCGGGAGCTGCTGGCCCGTCCCGTCGCCGCGCGGCCCACGGCCGTCTTCGCCGGAGCGGACATCGCCGCCATGGGCGTGCTCGATGCGGTCACCGAGGCCGGGCTGTCCGTTCCCGGCGACCTCTCGGTGGCCGGGTACGACAACACCACGTTCGCCGCGTTCGGCCCGATCTCGCTCACCAGCGTCGACCAGGCCGGCCAGGGGATGGGCCGAAACGCCGTACGGCTCCTCCTGGAACGGATCGCCGATCGCGGCCACCCGTCGACCAGGGTCACCCTCTCCCCCACGCTCGTGCCTCGCCGGTCCACGGCACGACCGGCGGAGTGAGCTGTCGGCGCCGAGCGATCCCACGGGGTTCAACCGTTCGATTGAATGTTGGATTGAATGTTTGAGAAACGTTGCCCATTCGCCGGCGACGGCCCCAGGATGGGTGACGCCCGACGGCCATGGCCGAGCCAGGCGCCGGGCTTCCTCCGTCCCCCCGCAGAGAGGTCTCCTCAGCATGCCCCGCTTCAGCAGACGACATGTCCTCGCCACCGGCGCCGGCGCCGCCGTCGGAATCGGCGCTTTCGGCGCCTCGGCCGGTACAGCCTCGGCCTCGCCGGCGAACTCCCCGCTCAAGGGCGGGCGCGAGGAGACCCGCACGCTCGACGAGCTGTACCGGGCCGCGCTCGCGGAGGGCGGCAGGCTCGTCGTCTACGCGGGCGGCGACACCCCGACCCAGCAGGACGGCACCAAGGCGGCCTTCAGGGACCGCTTCCCCGAGATCGACCTGACGCTGATCGTCGACTACAGCAAGTACCACGACGTGCGGGTCGACAACCAGTTCGCCACCGACACCCTCGTACCCGACGTCGTCCAGTTCCAGACCCTGCACGACTTCGACCGCTGGAAGAAGCAGGGCCGCCTGCTGCACTACAAGCCGGCCGGCTTCTCCAAGGTGTACGACGCGTTCAAGGATCCGCAGGGCGCGTGGGTCGCCACCGGCGCGATCGCCTTCAGCTTCATGTACGACACGGCGACGGTCGGTTCCAGGACGCCGCTCACCCCGCTCGACCTGGTCGACGCGAGATGGAAGGGGAAGATCGCCTCCGCGTACCCGCACGACGACGACGCGGTCCTCTACCTCTTCTCGCTGTACGCGAGCACGTACGGCTGGGACTGGGTGGCCGGGTTCGCCGCCCAGGACGTCCGGTTCGCGCGGGGCAGCAACTCCCCGGGCGACGCCGTCTTCGGCGGGCAGAAGGCGATCGGCGTCGGGACGGCGGGGTCCGCGGCCGGTTCCTCCCCCGTGACGTTCGCCATCGGCGCCGGGCATCCGTTCATGGCCTGGGGGCAGCGCACCGCCGTCCTCGAACAGGCGAAGAACTCCACCGCCGCCAAGCTCTTCCTCAACTGGCAGTTGTCGAAGGAGATGCAGAACGGCTCCTTCAACGGCTGGTCCGTCCGCACCGACGTCACACCCCCGACCGGCCTGAAGCCGATCTGGAAGTACCCCAACGCCCACGTGGACGGTTTCCCCCGGTTCATGGCCGACCGGGCCGCGGTCGAGCGCTGGAAGCAGACCTTCGCCCTGTACTTCGGCGAGGTCAAGGGCGACCCGACGCCCGGCTGGCTCGGGCTGCACCCGGGGGCGTAACGGCGGGCGGCTCGGGCCCGGTGGACCGCCGCCCCTCACGCCCGGGGCAAGATCGGTACGGTGCCGGTCGGGACCGGGAGAGGGGCGGCGCGGCCGTGAGCGAGCCGGCAGGGATCAGTACGGCCGAGGAGGCCGCCGACCATGAACTCGTCCTCGCGTTCGGGCGACTGCAGGGCGCCGCGAACCGGCTGGAGTACATCCTCGGGCGGGCGAGCCGGGACTGTCCGTGCGGGCCATCGCCCAGGAGCAGGTCCTCACCACCGGCGGCGCGACCCGGCTGGCGGACCGCATGGAGGCGGCCGGGCTCGTGATCCGGGCGGAGTCCCCCGCCGGCTCGGCGCCGAAAGCTGGTACGGCTGACCCCGCCGGGCGAGGAGACGACGGTGCGCGCTTCCCTGGTCCACATCGAGAACATCAAGGAGTACCCACCTTCTGAAATACCTGACGAGTCAGTTACTGTTCTGTCAGGCGGTCACCCGCACCGGGTGGGCCATCACTCGCCCGTTCGGGCATCACGCGCCTGGTGAGGTCACGATGAAGCCGGTCAACGTTTTCGACGCCTACCGCGGCGGGTCCCACGGCTTCTCCGTGTCGCTGCGCGAGGTGGTCTCCGGCGGTCTGTTCACCGGGACTCGCCGGGTGCCGATCCGCGAGTTCGGCCATGTCCGGGGCGCGAACGCGCAGATCGCGGAGCTGACCTGTGCCGAGTTCGGCGAGGGCTACGAGCGGCTGGTCGCCGACGGTCCGTTAGTCATGGACTCCGAGGCCGCCGCCCATGGCATGACCGCTCTGCGTCAGGCCGCCCCCGACCGGGCCGCAGCGCCGGCCACGGACCTGCGGCAGGTCTTCTACGCCGACGGCCGGAGTCGCTCCGACCCGGCCACGTATCGCATGGTCGCCGAGGCTTCCGGGCTGGACCCCGACACCGTCGTAGCCACCTTCGCATCGCCAGAGGCGCGGGCGGCCGCCGAGGCCGACTTCCGCCGCACGGCCGAGCTGGGCGTCACCGCCTGACCCACCCTGCCGGCCGTCGAAGACGGCTCGGTCGCTCCCCTGGCCCACGGTCGCGCCACCGCGGACGAGGTCGACCAGCGGCCGGTGTCCTGCGCGGTCACCCACACCTCTTGACCCTCTCCATCCCACCCCCCTCAAGGAGTTCCCCGTGAGCACCCTCTCCTTCAAGATCCTCGACCTCGACTTCCCCGCCGGCGTCAAGAACAAGACGGCCACGCTCGTCACCGGCGAGAGCGAGGCGCTGCTGGTCGACGCCGCCTTCACCCGTGCCGACGGCCACCGGCTGGCCGCCGGGATCCTCGACTCCGGCAAGAAGCTGACGACCGTCTTCGTCAGCCACGGCGACCCCGACTTCTACTTCGGCGCCGAAGTGATCGCGGACGCCTTCCCCGACGCGGTCTTCGTGGCCACGCCCCACGTCATCGAGCACATCCAGCACTCCTACGAGGGCAAGCTCAAGGCCTGGGCGTCGCTCGGCCCGAATCTCCCCACCCGCCTGGTCGAGCTGACCCCGCTGACCGGTGATCTCACCCTCGAAGGCCACCGCTTCGAGCTCAGGGGCGGCCCTGCGGCCCTGCCCGACCGCCACTACCTCTGGCAGGCCGAGCACCGCGCCCTCCTCGGCGGCGTACTGCTCTTCCAGCGGGAGCACGTCTGGGTCGCCGACACCCCCACCCCCGGCGACCGCGCGGCCTGGATCGACCTGCTGGACGAGATGGCCGCCCTCGACCCGCAGCTCGTCGTCCCCGGTCACCGGCTGCCCGCCACCCCCGCCGACGCCTCCGCCATCGCCGCCACCCGCGACTACCTGCTCGCCTTCGAGGAAGAGCTGGACAAGGCCGCCGACGGCGCCGCTCTCACCGAGGCCCTCGTCAAGCGCTACCCGGACAACGGGATGCAGATCGCCGCCCAGATCGGCGCGAAGGTCGCCAAGGGCGAGATGACGTGGGGCTGAACATGAGCGAGTTCGCCACCTCCACCGCACCCGCCGACGTCGTACGCCGCCAGTACCTGGCCTCTGCCGCAGGTGACCTGGAAGCCCTGCGCGCCACCCTCGCCCCCGACGTGGAGTGGACGGAGATGGCAGGCTTCCCCCTCGCCGGCACCTACCGCACCCCCGACGGGGTCACCGCCAACGTGATGGAGAAGCTCGGCCAGAACTGGGACGGCTGGACAGCCCACGACGACACCTACGTCGTCGACGGCGAGAACGTCGTCGTCCTCGCCCGCTACACGGCCGTCAACAAGGCCACCGGCACGCCGCTCGACGTCCGCGTCGCCCACCACTTCGTCGTACGCGGCGGACTCATCGTCCGCTTCGAACAGTTCGTCGACACCGCCCTCGTCCGCGAGGCCATGACCGACTGACCGGGGCGGGCCGAGTCCCATCTGCACCGGCAGGACCGGATCGGCCCGCCCCGTGCAGCGACGACTGCGCGGGCGCGCCGACAGCACGCAACGCGGTCCTCTCCCGTGCTGGCCTCTCCCGTCATTCCCCAAACAGGCGCCGGAGCCATCGCAGACGGGCCTCCCGGGCGTCGAGCGAGAGTGCGGCCTGGGGCACCAGGCCGTCGAAGCCGTGGAAGCCGCCCGGCCACACGTGCAGTTCGGCGCTTCCTCCGGCCTGCCAGATCCGCGAGGCGTAGGTGACGTCCTCGTCCCGGAAGGTTTCCGCGGAGCCGACGTCGATGAAGGCCGGAGGCAGGTCGGAGAGGTCGGCCGCGCGGGCCGGAGCGGCGTACGGCGTGACGTCGTCGGTGCCGCGGGCCTCCCCCAACAGGGCGTTCCAGCCGGTCTCGTTGGCGGTGCGGTCCCATACGCCGAGCCCGGCCATCTGGTGGGCGGACACGGTGTCGTTGCGGTCGTCGAGCATCGGGCACATCAGCAGCTGGCCCATGGGGCGAGGGCCCTGCCGATCACGTGCGAGGAGAGCCAGGGCCGCGGCGAGTCCGCCGCCCGCGCTGCCCCGGCCAGGATGACGCGGTCCGGGTCGCCGCCGATCTCCTCGGCGTGGGCCGCCGTCCACAGCAGACCCGCGTAGCAGTCCTCGACCGGTGCCGGGTGCGGATGCTCGGGGGCGAGTCGGTACTCCACCGACACCACGACCAGGCCCAGTTCCTCGGCCCAGTCGAGGGGCAGGCCCAGCCGGTTGGTGCCCACGACCATGCCCCCGGGATGCGTGAAGTAGACGATCGGGCGGGGGCCCGCCACGGAGGCGGGCCGACAGATCAGCAGCGAGACGTCCGGTGCGCCCGGCGGGCCGGGCACCGCCCGCTCCCACACCTCGAAGAGCCCACCACAGCTCAGTTCGTCGTTCGTCAGGAGGGGGACGTCGCCGTTGAGCCGCTCCCTCACCGTGGGGATGTCGTCCGGGGTCGCCGTGGTCGGCGCCTGGTCGCCGAGTTCCACGAGGACCGCGGCCAGCTCCGGTCGAAGGGCGGAGGGGGCGTGGTCATCTGGTCCTCCTGGGAGTTGATCGTCGACGTGGTCCTCGGCCCGTGGGGAATGCCGTCGCCGCGTGGCGGAACCGTCCGGTGGGGCGGAGCCGTGGCGTGGCGACGTGCGCCCGTCGGGCGCGGCGGTTCCCGCGAGGAAAGGCGGCTTCTGTCGAGGCGGGCGGGGCCGAGGCCCCGGGGTGTGCGGTCGTACGGGCCGGCTCGTTCCTTCCGGGCCGTGCGGGGCGGCACGTCTCCGGCCGAACAGCGGGCCGCGACCTGGTCGTTCGTGCGAGGGTCCCGGACGCCTCGCGCCGAGGGAGACGGGCGGAACCGTAACCGGCCGCCCCGCTCGCCGTCCAGCCCCTCACGGAGCGCCACGATTCTCGGGCCTCGCAGGCGTCGGCCTCGGCATCTCGCGGGCGCCGCCTCAGGCCGAGTCCCGCACCTCGACCCTGAGCGGGTCCTCGACGGGTCCGGCGGACGCCTCCTTCCGGTCGAGGGCGTCGACGACGCGGCGGGCCAGACCTCGCGCGAGGGTGTCGGTGTCGCGGACGACCGTGGTCAGTGCCGGTCGCAGGAGGGCCGCGCCCGGGATGTCGTCGACGCCGATCACGGCGAGGTCGTGCGGGGCGCGCAGTCCGAGGGACTGCAGGGCCAGCAGCACCGCCATGGCGATGTCGTCGTTGAAGGCGCAGATGCCCGTCACCGGCGGGTCGGCCGCGAGCCATGTCTTCACCGCCTCCGTGGCGCCGTTCAGGTCCAGCGGGACGGTGCGGACATCGGGCTCGGGAAGTCCGCGTTCGGCGCAGACCTCGCGGACGCCGTCCAGCCGTGGCTGGGCCAGGACGTCGAGTCGTGGGAGGTCCGGGTAGGCGTAGCCGAGCCGGCGGTGCGAGTCGACGAGGTGGCGGGCCTGCAGAGCACCGATCGGTTCCTCGGACACCAGAGGGGAAACCCGAGGGGAGACCGGAGAGGACCGGGCGTCCCCCGCTGCCGAGCCGTGCATCGTCATGACGACCTCGACGCCTGCCGCGCGCATGGCCTCGGCCTCGGTCTCGGGAAACTCGTTCAGGGCGAGGACCGCGGCGGGTGTCAGGGCTCGCCAGATCTCTCGCAGGGGCCGGGCCGGCTGGGCCGACGAGTGCACGAGGAAGGTGAACTCGTGTTCGGCGAAGGCGTTGGTCAGCTGCTGGATGAGCCGTCCGAGAACGTGTTGGATCGGCCAGTCCGGCAGCACGCCGAGCACGATGTCCGAACGCCCCGTCCGCAGGGTGCGCGCCGCGGCCGAGGGTGCGTAGCCGAGCCGGGCGGCGGCCTCCCACACCCTGCGACGCGTCGCCTCGGCGATCTTCTGGTGGGGGGTGTCGTTGAGGACGTAGCTCACCGTCGCCCGCGAGACTCCGGCCTCCCGCGCGACGTCCCCGCTGGTCACCCGTCTGCCGCTGGACGTCCCGGCCATGCATCCCCACCCTCTGACAGCTCGGACAGACCTCTTGCCAAACCCCGCAATCGCGGGCTAGCTTACCCGCTCAGTCAACCTACACGTTTAAGTGGCGCGTTTAAGTAACGCTCAGTAGCTGGAACCAGTAACTCCCCCTGAGCGCAACGCTTCAGGTCCCCAGCCTCCCCGTCTCTCCGGTACTCAACGAAGAGGACCCATGTCTGGCCTCACCGGCACCACGAGCAACCCCTGGAAGACCGCGACACTCGCCGGCATGGCCTCCTACCTGGACGCCGCCGCCCTGGTGACGTCGGGAATCGCCATCGGCGGCTACTACGCCGCACCGCTCCGGCTCGGTCCCGAGACCATCGGCTCCCTGCTGGGACTGCAGACCCTGGCGTTCGCCGCCGGTGCGCTCTTCGGCGGCCGGCTCGGCGACCGCTTCGGCCGCCGGACGATCTTCACCTTCTCGCTCGTCCTGTACGCGGCCGGTGTCCTGCTGCTTCTCGTGGCCGCGAGCCCCGTCCTGCTGTACGCCGGTGTCGTGACCACCGGTGTGGCCATCGGCGCGGACCTCCCCGTGTCGCTCGCGCTCGTCAACGAGGAGGCACCGGCCGGCAAGAAGGGCACCATGGTGGTGTTCTCCAGCATGCTCTGGCTCGCCGGCATCGTGGCCGTGCTGCTGCTCAGCTCCTTCATGGGAGCGCAGGGCGTACTCGGCGGCCGGATCCTCTTCGCCCACCTGCTGGTCGTGGCCGTCGTCGTGCTGCTCCTGCGCCTCACCCTCAGCGAGTCGGCCGAATGGGCCGCCGCACGCCGGGCCGCCGACTCCCACCCGAACTCCGCCGCCGAGACCATCGAGTTCAGTCGCGTCCGGGACCTCTTCCGGGCACCGACCGTCTACGCGCTCCTCGCGACGGGCCTCTACTACGCCACCTGGAACCTCGGCGCGAACACCCTCGGCCAGTTCGGCACCTTCCTGTGGACCGCTCTGGCCGACGGGGAGGTCGCGCAGTACTCGCGGCTGACCCTGCTCGGGCTTCCGGTGGGCTTCGTCGCCGGTCTGGTGTTCATGCGCGTGGTCGACCGGCCCGCCAGGCACGCCTGGTTCGCCGCGGGCACCACCCTGATCGTCATCGCCTGGGCCCTGCCCGCACTGCTCGGACCCGGCAGGTTCACGCTGGTCGCCGTCATGCTCGTCTCCGGCCTCGGCAACTCCTTCGCCGGTGAGTCCCTCTACAAGCTCTGGTCCCAGGAGCTCTTCCCCACCCTGCTGCGGGCCACCGCGACCGGTGTGACCATGGCGTTCACCCGGGCCCTCGCCGGACTGGCCGCACTGGGCACGCCCGCCTTCGCCCTGGGCCACACCGGGCTGTTCTTCGGCCTGCTCCTCGGCGTCACGGTGATCTCGGCGGTCATCGGCCTCGCCTGGGTGCCCCGCCTGCCCAAGGCCTCCCGGTCCGAGGAGCCCGCCGACGCCTCCCCGCCTGCCGCACCCGCCGAACCGAGCGGCGCTTCCGCCCCCGAGACGACCGAAAAGGCTGTTCCTTGATCCGCCATCACGACTTCCGTCACGACAATCTGACGCTGCGCTCGACGCTGCACATCCCCGAAGGGCCGCCGGGAACCCGCCATCCGACCGCGGTGTTCGTTCACGGCTTCACCTCCAACCGCCTCGAACTGCCCAACTTCGTCGCCATGTCCCGGCTGCTGGCAGCCCACGGCATCGCCTCGGTCCGATTCGACCTCTCGGGCCACGGGGAGAGCGACGGCGATTTCTTCGACGTGACCATCACCGGCGAGATCGCCGAGACCCGTACGGTCCTGCGGACCGTACGGACCCTCGACTTCGTGGACCCCGACCGCATCGGCCTGGTCGGCATGAGCATGGGAGGGGTGGTCGCCGGGATCACGGCCGCCGAGGAGACCGGGATCGGCGCGCTGTGCCTGTGGTCCCCGGCGGCGGTCGCCCCGTTCGAGATCGGCAGGGGCTGTCTCAAGGGCCGCCGGCTCGCCCCGGAGATCGAGGAGAAGGGCTACGTCGACGCCGACGGCCACCGGATGAGCCCCGCTCTCGTCGAGGACATCGCCGGCCTCGACGTCTACGGGCGGTCCGGCGCGTTCACCGGGCCCGTCCACATCCTGCACGGCGACAAGGACGACATCGCTCCCCTGGAGTACGTACGCCGCTACCTGGACCACTACGACGGGAACGCGGAACTGGAGATCGTCGAGGGCGCCGACCACGCCTGGGGAACCGTCCCCCACCGCACCACGCTGCACCGGTCCACGCTGCGATTCCTCCGGAGGCACCTCCAGCGATGAAGACGTCGAGCCCCACGGCACACCACGCGACGGACGCCACGACCTCCGTCACCGGCCTGCGCACCGCGGACGACTCCGGTCTCGTCGCCACCCCGTACCCCATGCCGCGCCTGTCGTGGTCGCTGTCGAGCGAACGGCCGGGCGTCCTGCAACACGCCTATGAGATCCAGGTGTCGGCCGACCCGTCCTTCACCGGCCCCGCGTCGAGCGGAGAGGTCGAGTCCGACACGGTGACCGATCACGCGTGGCCGGCGCAGCCACTGAACAGTCGCGAGATCCGGTACTGGCGTGTCCGTGCCCGCACCGACCTCGGGTGGACGGAATGGAGCGACCCGGCCCGTGTGGAGGCCGCGCTGCTCGACGACGTGGACTGGGCGGCCCGCCCCGTCCATCTGCCCGATGACCGGGGCCGTACCTCCCCCGGCCCCGTGCCGTTGCTCCGCCGGGAGTTCCACCTCCCGGCGGAGCCGGTGTCCGCCCGCCTGTACGTCACCTCGCTCGGCGTGCACCGCACCACGGTCAACGGGCGTCCCGTCTCCGGCGACCTGCTGGAACCGGGCTGGACCAGCTACCCCCATCGACTGCTCTACGCGGCCTACGACGTCACCGACCTGCTCGTCCCCGGGGCGAACGCCCTCTCCGCGGCGGTCGGCGACGGCTGGTACCGCGGCCATCTCACCTGGCACAAGAAGCGCGACGTCTACGGCGACTCGACGGCACTGCTCGCCCAACTCGAAGTCGGCCTGGCCGACGGGACCAGGGTCACGGTCACCACCGACGGCCGCTGGAAAGGCGGTTACGGCGGCCTCCGGGCGGCGGACCTGTACGACGGCTGCGAACTCGACCTCCGCCACGAGCCCCACGGCTGGCAGCTGCCGGGCTTCGCCGACCAGGACTGGGAACCCGTCGCCGTACTGCCCCTGCCCCAGGGGCTGACACAACGCGCCCACCCGCCCGTGCGCGTCGTCCAGGTCGTCCGGCCGGAGCGGCGAACCCTGCCCGACGGCACGATCGCCGTCGACGCGGGCGAGAACCTGACCGGCTGGCTGAGACTCCGCGTCGAGGGGCCGGCGGGTGCCGTTGTCACCGTCCGGCACGCCGAAGTCCTCGACGGCGAGGGCCGCCTGCTGACCAGCATCCTGCGCGGCGCCCGTGCCACCGACCAGTACACATTGGCCGGCGGCCCGGCCGAGCTGACGCCGGAGTTCACCTTCCACGGCTTCCGGTACGCCGAGATCGTCACCTCACCGGACGTGACCGTCGAGGCGATCGACGTCGAGGTGGTGGCCAGCGACCTGCGCCGTATCGGCGAGTTCCGCTGCTCCGACGAGCGCGTCAACACCCTGTACGCCAACGTCGTACGCTCCCAGCGCGGCAACTTCCTCGCCGTGCCGACGGACTGCCCGCAGCGGGACGAGCGGCTCGGCTGGACCGGCGACATCATGGCCTTCGCCCCGACGGCGTGCGCCACCTTCGACAGCGGCTCCTTCCTCGACAGCTGGCTCACCGACCTCCGTCTCGAGCAACGGCCCGACGGTGCGGTCCCGCTGGTGATCCCCGATGTGCCGCTCGGCGAACTGCCGCCCGCCGAGCTGCCGTTCGCCGGTGCCGCCGCGGGCTGGGGCGACGCCGCGACGGTCGTACCGGCCGCCCTCTACGAGGCCTACGGACAATCCAGCATGCTGGAACGCCACTACGCGGCGATGCGCGCGTGGGTCGATTTCACCGTCGATCACCTGGACGAGGACGGCACCTGGAGCGGCAACGCGCAACTCGGTGACTGGCTCGACCCGTCGGCTCCCCCCGAGGACCCGGCACGCGCCACCACCGACTCCGCCTATGTCGCCACCGCCTTCGTCGCGCACAGCGCCCGTCTGCTCGCCGACACGGACCGTGAACTGGGCCGCCTCGACGACGCCGCACGGTACGAGGCCCTGCACCGGCGTACCGCCGAGGCCGCCTGGCGCAAGTGGGGCGACCACGCCCGCACCACCCAGACGGGCTGCGCGCTCGCCCTCGCCTTCGCCATCGTGCCGGCCACCGAGCGGGCCGACGTGGGCAAGGCCCTCGCGAGTCTGGTGCGCGCCAACGGCGGCCGTATCGCCACCGGGTTCCTGGGCACACCGTTCGTGCTCCCCGCCCTGAGCGGCACCGGCCACACGGCAGAGGCGTACGAGCTGTTGCTCAACCCCGAGTGTCCTGGGTGGCTCTACCAGGTCGCCCGCGGTGCGACGACCATGTGGGAACGATGGGACGCCATCCGGCCCGACGGCACCATCGACGTCGAGAAGGCGGGCACGATGCTGTCGTTCAACCACTACGCCTACGGCGCGGTCGCCTCCTGGCTCTACCGGTCCGTGGCCGGTCTACGGCCCACCGCACCCGGCTACCGCACCCTCGACATCGCCCCACGCCCCGGCGGCACGCTCACCTCCGCCGAGGCCTCGGTCAGCACGCCGTACGGCACCGCGTCCGTCGCCTGGTCGATCAGTGGCGACACCCTCGCGGTGAGGGCCGTACTGCCGCCCGGCACCACCGGACGGTTCAGCGCACCCGAGGGCTGGCGCTGCGCGGAGACCGTCGACGGACTCGCAGCCGGCAGCCACTCCCTGTCCCTGCGTCCGGTCACCAGTCCCTGAAGCCACCCACAACCGGAGCCCGTCACCATCGGCTCCCTTCACGCCCGGTCCCGCAGACCGGGCTCACAGACGGCGGCCCGCTGCTCCCTGACACGCAGCGGGCCGCCTCCCTCCTCCGTGCCGACTCGGGTCGTGACGGCTTGGAACGTGACCGCTCGGGCCGTCAGGCCGACTCGCGGACCTCCAGCCGGATGTTCGGCTCCATTTGGTTTCCGGGGGCCTGCGCGCCGTCGAGCGCGGCCCGCACCGAGTTCGCGTACAGCTCGGCGATCCCGGGGAGGTCCTGGACGACGCTGGTCAGTGGTGGCCAGGACACCGCTGCGGCAGGGCTGTTGTCGACGCCGACCACCGCCATGTCCCGAGGGGCTTCGAGGCCGAGGTGCCGCAGACCGGCCAGCACGCTCATGGCCACATCGTCGTTGAACGCGCAGATGCCGGTCACTTGGGGATCGGCGGCGAGCCAGGACCGGACCGCGTCGGTGGCCGCGCCCGGTGTCAGCGGGACGGTCCGGACGTCGGGGGCGGGCAGTCCCAGCTCGGCGCAGACCCTGCGGACACCGTCCAGGCGCGGCCGGGCGAAGACGGCGACGCGCTCGTCGTCGGGGTACGCGTAGCCGAGTCGCCGGTGGGAGACGGCCAGGTGGCGGGCCTGAGCGGCACCGATCGCGTTCGCGCTGGTGATGCCCTCGTCCGACCCGAGCCCCTTGTCGTCGTACAGGGCGGCGATCACCTCGATGCCCGCGGCCCGCATCGCCGTCGCATCGGAGTCGGAGAACTGCTCGAAGGCCAGCACGGCGGCCGGTGTGAGGGCCTTCCAGATCTCGCCCAGCGAGCGGGCGCCCCGGATACCGGAATGCACGACGAAGGTGAGATTACGCTTCGCGAACGCAAGCGTCAGCTCCTGGATGAGCCGGCCGGTCGCATAGCCGAGCGGCCAGTCGGGCAGCAGGCCGAGCACCACGTCGGAACGTCCGTACCGGAGGGTTCGCGCCGCGGCCGACGGGGCATAGCCGAGCCGCTCGGCCGCCGCCAGAACGCGCTGACGTGTCGCGTCGGTGATCTTCTGATGCTGGGTGTTGTTGAGGACGAAGCTCACCGTCGCCCGCGACACACCGGCCTCACGAGCCACATCCGCACTCGTCACTCTCCCGCTTCGCGGTGCCATCGACGACCACCTTCCACGAACCTCTTGCGCGACGCAGGAGACACGGTTAGTTTACGGACACCCACTTTAACGTGTTAGCGACACGTTAAAGCTACTCCAAGTAGCCATGAGGCGAGGTTGTTCGATGGGACGCCCCATCGATTCATCCGATCGCCGACATTGAAGCAGACGGTCCGCGGCGCCCACGAGACGGAGTGATCCTCCGGGTACGTCGCAGTGGGCCCGGTTCATTCACGCATCGGCATCGCCCTCGACTTCCGGCGGCCCCTCCCGCTGAACCCTCATCTGAACACTTGCAAATCCGTCCTACCTGGCAGTCCGCCTTGGCGGCCCTCCTCGGCGACCTCCTTGTTCGGCCCGCCTTTCCTTTCGGAGACCCTCGATGAAGAGAAGAACCGCACTCCAGGCCTCGATCGGCGTCGTGGTCACGCTCACGCTCGCCGCCTGCGACGGTGGACAGACCGGCGGCAGCGCCGGAAGCGCCGGCCCGGTGAACCTGACCATCGCCCTGTCCTCGGCGCCCAACAGCCTGGACCCCGCCCAGGTCGCCGTCGGGCCCTTCCTGAACTACATGGATCCCGCCTACGCGACCCTGCTGACCCGCAAGGCCGACGGCACCCTGGGGGCCGGGCTGGCCGACAAGTGGGGCTACGTCGGCAAGAAGAACACCGAGTTCGAGCTCCACCTGCGCGAGGGCGTGAAGTTCGCCGACGGCACGCCGACCACCGCCACCGACGTCGTCAATTCGTTCAAGTACTTCCAGAAGGGCAGCGGACCCACCGTCGCCTACTACCGTCCCCTGGCCTTCTCCACGCCGGACAGTTCGACCGTGGTGATCAGCAGCCCGACACCGAACCCCGACATGGGCACCCTGTTCACGCCCGCGTACATGGGCGGCGCCATCATCAGTCCGGCCGGGCTGAAGGCCCCGAAGAAGCTGGCCTCCGCGTCCTTCGGTGCCGGACCGTACGTGTACAGCGCCCAGCAGTCGGTCTCCGGCGACCACTACGTCTACGTCCCGAACAAGAACTTCTACGACAAGGCCGCCGTCCACTTCAAGAGGATCACCGTGCGGGTGATGCCGAACGTCAACTCGCAGGTGCAGGCCCTGAAGTCCGGGCAGATCGACCTCATGTACGGCACTCCGGACGTGGCGCCGACCGTCAAGGGCACCAAGTCGCTCACCACGCTCCAGAAGCCCACCACCTGGGCGGGCCTGTTCCTCCTGGACCGTGAAGGCACCGTCGTCAAGGGGCTCGGCGATGAGCGGGTCCGGCAGGCACTGAACTACGCCATCGACCGCACCGCGATCACGAAGGCGGTCTACGGCGGCTTCGGCACACCGGTCTCCCAGCCGGCGATGCCCGGCTACGACGGCTACAGCCCCGTGGCCGCGGACATGTACCCCTACGACCCGGCCAAGGCCAAGAAGCTGCTGAAGGCGGCGGGATACGACGACGGACTGACCATCCCGGTGAACTACGGGTCGTTCGACCCCTCGACGACCAAGATGGTTCAGGCCGTGCAGGCCCAGCTCGCCGAGGTGGGCGTCAAGCTGAAGCTGAGGGCCGCCACGAACTTCGGCGCCTGGATCAACGACCTGCTGTCGAAGAAGTACGCGGCCACCGTGCTGTCACCCGGCACGGGCGGCGAGCCCAACTTCTACGCACAGCAGGCGGGCTTCACCAAGACGGGCATCATGAACCTCTTCGGTGTGACCGACCCGGACGTCGATGCCGCCTACGCCCGGCTCGCCAAGTCGGACGCGAAGTCCAGCGGGGCGGCGGCTAAGGATCTCACCGATGTGATCGTGCGCAAGGCGCTCGCGCTGCCGGTGTCCGGTACCGACACGATCGCCCTCTACAACACCAAGTTGCAGGGAGTGCAGTTCCCGGAGGGCAGCGCCCAGCTGACCTCGAACACCATGTGGACCGTTCGCTGACGAGGACCGATGCTTTCCATCATTCTCCGCAGGCTGGCGCTGTCCATCCCGCTCCTTGTGATCGTCTCGGCGATCACCTTCCTCCTGGAGTCGTTCGTGCCGGGAGATCCGGCACGAACGCTGCTCGGCATCAACGCGACGCAGGAGCAGTACGACGCGCTGAGAGCCGCCATGCATCTCGACCAGCCGGTCGTCGTGCAGTACTGGCTGTACCTCCGTGACGTCCTGCACGGCGACTTCGGCGACTCGCTGTTCACCGGTGAATCCGTGCTGGGGCTGATCGGGCAGCGTCTCGCGGTCACCCTGGCGCTGGTGATCGGGGGGACCGTGCTCGCGAGCCTGGTCGGCGTCGTACTCGGCGTGTACAGCGCGACGCGCGGCCGGTTCAGCCGCCGGCTGTTCGACATCGTGTCCCTGCTGGGCAGCGCGGTGCCCAACTTCTGGATCGCACTGCTCTTGGTCGCCGTGTTCGCCGTCAAGTTCGCGCTCTTCCCCGCCACCGGATACACCCCCTTCGCCGATTCGCCGGGGCAGTGGGCAGCCGGCCTCGTCCTGCCCGTGATCTCTCTCTCCATCGGCGGAGTCGCCTTCATCTCCAAGGTCACTCGCGACGCGATGCTGTCCACCCTCGGCCTCGACCACATCAGAACGCTGCGGGCCTCCGGCATCGGGCCCTCGTCGATCATCTGGAAGCACGCCCTGCGGGGCTGCGGACTGCCGGTGGTGACCACGATCGGCCTCATGATGATCACGTTCATCCCCGGCACGATCCTCATCGAGAACGTCTTCACCCTGCCCGGTCTGGGCACCACCGTCGTGGAAGCGACCAACCAGCACGATCTGCCGGTCGTGCAGGGCCTCGCCATCACCTTCACGGTCATGGTGATCGTGGTGAACCTTCTCGTCGACGTCCTCTACAGCCTCCTCAACCCGAAGGTACGTACGGAATGACCACCGTCGAGGCGCCTCCGAAGGCGCGATCGCAGGCGAGGATCAACCCCTTCGCCGGGATATGGCGCCGTCCCGTCACCGCCGCGGCGCTCGTCGTGGTCGCCGGGATCAGCGTCGCCGTCGTCCTCGCCCCGCTCCTGGCACCGCACCCGCCGCTGGCGCAGGACCTGCTCCACACGCTGTCCGGCCCGTCGGCGGACCATCCACTGGGCACCGACGTCCTCGGCCGCGACGTGCTGAGCCGACTCCTCTACGGCGGACGGCCGACCCTGATCGGGGTGGGCCTCGCCGTACTCGTCTACGCCGTTTTCGGCATGTCGCTGGGCATACTGGCCGGCTATCTGCGCGGCTGGACCGACCGGATCATCGTCGCCGTGCTGGACGTCATGCTCTCGGTTCCGGCGGTCATCATCACGCTCGCCGTCCTCGCGATCTTCTACCAGAGCAACGTCGCCGCCATGCTCACGCTCGGCTTCTTCGCCTCCGCGGGCCTCGCCCGGATCATCCGCAGCTCTTGCCTCGCGCTGCGCGAGGAACTGTTCGTGGACGCCGCCAGGGTGTCCGGGCTCGGGCCGGCACGGATCATGACACGGCACATCCTCCCCCGCCTGACAGGGCAGTTGCTGGTCCCGGTCTTCCTCTTCTCGGGCAACGCCCTCGCCATCCAGACCGGCCTCGGCTTCCTCGGACTGGCCACTCCGGCGCCCGCCCCGAGCTGGGGCGGCATGGTCGGAGAGGCCGCGCAGATCATGCAGCAGAACCCTTACCTGCTGTTCGTCTCCGGTGGCGTGATCGGCCTCATGTCCCTGTCCTTCGGACTGGTCGGCGACGGCCTGCGGGACCTCGAACAGGACCGGCGGCAGGCAACCGGCGGCCGGTTGCGGCGGCCCGGTCCCGCAGTGACCCCTCAGGATGCCGCCAAGCCGTCGGACACACCGCCGGTCGGGGCGGTACTCACCGTGCGCGACTACTCGATCGCCTTCGCCACCGCGCAAGGTCCACGCAATGTCGTCGACTCCATCGGCTTCTCGGTCCGCCCCGGTGAGATCTTCGGGCTCGTGGGCGAATCCGGCAGCGGAAAGACGGTGACGGGCCTGTCCCTGCTCGGACTGCTCCCTCCCAACGGGGCCGTGACGAGCGGATCGGCCTGGCTGGCCGGTACCCGGATCAGCGGTCTGCCGGAGCGGGAGTTGCAGCGCATCCGCGGCAGCGAGATCGCCCTGGTGTCGCAGGAACCCATGGTCGCCCTCGACCCGTACTTCACCATCGGCTCCCAGCTGGCCGAGGTCATCCGGCGCACCGGTGACGTGACGGGCGGAAAGGACGCCGTACGGCAGCGGATCCGGGACCTGCTGACCAGCGTCCACCTGCGCGATCCGGACGACGTCGTACGCCGGCACCCGCACGAACTCTCCGGCGGCATGCTCCAGCGCGTCGTCATCGCCATGGCGCTGGCGGGGTCGCCCAAGGTGCTGATCGCCGACGAACCCACCACCGCACTGGACGTCACGGTGCAGGCCGGCGTCCTCGATCTGCTCCGCTCGCTGCGCGACGAGCGCGGCATGGCGATCGTCCTGATCACGCACGACCTGGGAGTGGTGGCGGACACCTGCGACCGGGCGATCGTGATGGAGAAGGGCCGGATCGTGGAAGAAGGCTCGGTCGAGGACATCTTCTATCGGCCCCGACACCCGTACACGAAGAAACTCATCGAGAGCACCCCCAGCATCGCGACGACCGAGGGCAGGATCGCGTGACCGGCACCCCCACACTCCAGATCGACGGCCTCGCGGTCCGCTACCCCTCCCGCGGCTGGCGCAAGCCCCCGACCACGGTCATCGAGAACGTGTCGTTCGAGGTCGGTCGGGCGGAGACGGTCGCGCTCGTGGGCGAGTCCGGCTCGGGCAAGACCACCATCGGCAGAGCGGTGCTGGGTCTGACGCCGGTGAGCGGCGGTCGCGTGCTGCTGGACGGGCGGGACATCACACGGCTCACCGGCCGTGCCCGCCGCGCGCTGTCCACCGATCTCCAGGCGATCTTCCAGAATCCGTACGGCTCGCTCAATCCGGCCCTGCCGGTGGGACGGACGCTGGCCGAGCCCCTGCTCGCCGGTTCGACCCGCTCACGCGGCGAGGTCCGCGATCACATCGCCGACCTGCTGCGCCGCGTGGGCCTGCCCGAGGACGCGGCCGACCGGTACCCGGCCCAGTTCAGCGGAGGTCAGCGCCAACGCATCGCCATCGCCCGGGCAGTCGCCCGGCAACCCAGGATCATCATCTGTGACGAGCCGACCAGTGCCCTCGACGTCACCACCCAGGCCGCCGCTCTCGCCCTGCTCGCGGAACTCCAGCAGTCACTGGGATGCGCGTACCTGTTCATCACCCACGACCTCGCCGTCGTCAAGGAGTTCGCGGCGCGCACCCTGGTGCTCCAGCACGGACGCATCGTCGAAGAGGGACGCAGCACCGAGGTGTGCGCCCGGCCGCGGCACGAGTACACCCGGCGGCTGGTGGCGGCCGCCCCCGTCCCGGACCCGGTACTGCAACGCAGCCGCCGTCACCAGCGCCTGGAGGTGAAAGCAGCCTCGTGACACCCACCGGCTCTGCCGCAAGCTGTTTCTGCAGGCGGATGTGGCGGAACTGGTGCACCGGGCCGCTGCGGCGCAACAAGCCGCGACGGTGGGCGTCGTCGAGGAAGCCCATGAAATGCCAGGGCACTTGCCGGGACACGGCGAGCCAGGCCCGGGTGAGGACGAACGCGCCCCAGCAGGTGCCGGCCACCCCCACCATCCGGTCCGTGGCCATGAAGGCGAAACCCATCAGGGCACCCACGAACACCCCCTTCTGCGCGCCCAGTCCGAACCCGGCCGTCAGCCCCGCCCCGACGGCCACCACAGGGCCCGCCACCAGTGCACGCGCTGCCGCGGCGGCCCGGTCCGCGCCAAGGACGGAGCGGGGGCTGACCGAGCGGTCGAGGTTGGCCGGGTTGTCGATCCACAGGTGGAGGCTGTCAACGACGCCCAGGGCCAAGCCCATCGCGAGCGACAGGATGCCGAAGACGAGGCCGGTGGTGAGCCCGTTGACCAGCCCGAGCAGGAAACCGAGGACGGCGCCGAAGAGCAGGCCGAGGAGAAGTCCCGCACTGACGCGGCGCAGGATGTTCAGCCGATGGCCCCGGATGCGGATCTGCACGGCAGTGGGTTTCGTGCGGCCCCCATGGATGACGAACCCCGCGGCGAGTCCCGCGAGGATGCCGGTGGACGTGCCCTGCCCGACGCCGAGGGCGAGTTCTCCGTCCACCACCGTGGGCATCCCGGTCGCGAGTCCGACGGCCAGGGCGCAGGCACGCCCGAGCACCGGCCCCCGCACCCGCTCGCCCAGCGGCCGCAAGGACGGGGAAAAGGCGCGCACACAGCCGAGCACCGTGAGGGCCGCCCCGGAGGAGAGCCCCACGGGCCACCCCCACAGGTCCGTGATGACGAAGCCGCACGGCACCCCTGCCGCGAGTCCCACGGGCAGTCCGCTCACCAGCCGTCCCGTGGTGGAGGTGACCGCCGACGGCAGTGTCCACCATTCGATGTCGCGCCGACCCTCACGCTCCAGCCACTGCGCGAGGAACCGCAGCCAGCGCCGGACCCGAAGCACGGTCCAGGGGCCGCTGTGCCGTTCCGGGTCAGGCCGGTCGTAGGCGACCCTCACGAGTTCGTGGAGGAGATGCTTCTCAACGGCCTCCGGGTGCTCGAAGATGACCAATTCGGACGGGTTGGAGTCGCGGGGCGCGTACACGTTGCGTGCGAGCCACACCATCAGCGGAACCTGGAGCACGTCGGCGACCGGGCTGCTGCGCGTGCGGTCGAGCAGGTCCCAGACCACGTTCCAACGGCCGGGCGGGATATGGGCGGTGTTGTACTCCAGATACGCCTTGACGGCCTCGCCGGACACCGGTGACAGCTCCACCGCGGCGGCGGCCGGAAGCCCGCTGCCCACCGCGTCGACGGCCTGCCGGTATTCGTCGGTGCGGCTGGTGATGACCAGCGGGGCGTACGCGCCGTACTCCACGAGCCGTTCCATCGCCTTGGGCCGGGACGGCTCCGCGATTTCATCGAATCCGTCCAGGACCAGCAGCAGATGTCCGTCGCGTACAAGACGGGCACCCAGCGGCTCCACGGCGCGCGGGTTGCGATCGGGGGCGTCGAGCCCGTCGAGTCCTTCCCGGGGAGGTTCGGCCCACGGCGTGGCCAGCCAGGTGAAGTCACGTATCAGCAGACCCGTCACCCAGGGGCGCAGCTCCTCCTCGTTCGGGTCCCACGAGTCGAGCGAATAGAAGACCGGTACCGGCCCGCCCGGCTCACGCGCCTCGAGCAGATCGCGGGCGAGGCGGCGGGCCAGATGCGTCTTGCCCCCGCCGCCCCGGCCGAGGACGACGAGCCGCCCGTACCTCAGCCGTCGCGCATACGTCTCACGCAGGGCCTCGTACTCCCCGGCCGGCGCCTGCGGATCCAGGCCGTGGTCCGGCGGCGCCGGGGCGTCGGTGAGCAGGTCGGCCCAGGTGAGCCAGGTCATTACGGCTCGGGCCGCCGGGGTCACCGACCATTGGACGGGGAAGGACGAGCGGGGATCCTGATGACGCCTCTCTCCCTCTTCGGCGATCCATTTCTCTCGCACACGCCGGACCAACAGGTCGATCGCATCGCCCAGTTGGGCCCGCGACGGCGTGCCACCGTGCCGGGCCCAGCCAATCAGGGTGCGGACCAGCTGCCGCGTCACCGGGACCAGCGCGAGCACGCCGCCCGACACGGCCAGCCACTGGGTCGTCTTCTCCACGCCCAGTGAGGCCATATACAGCGCAAGGCCGAAGAGCGCAGCGGCCAGGAGCGGCAGCCCGACCCGTCCGGCGAACCGCCGTGTTCCCCCGATCCCTCTCATAGGCTCAGGATGAAGGAACAAATCCTCCCAGGCCAAGGGGATTTGGGAAATTCCGCCTCCGGAACCACCCGGAAGTCGAGCATGTTCCGTGCCGCCATCTCGCCGGGACGGAGATCGGGCGGGCAGGCAGCACACCAGCGCCCGCTCCACGCCCCGTCTCCATCGCCGAGGGACTCATTCCGGCAGTCCCCATGGCTTCGCCTCGCCGACGGCCGGTACGTCGCGCGGTTGCAGATCCGGGTGGGCGCCGCGCGGGGCGACGACGGCCGTCTGGTCCCGGCCGAGCGGGATCTCTATACGGCCGGGGCCCGTCTCCCGGCAGCGCAGCCGACGGCCGTGCTCGTCCCTCACCTCGATGGCGCCGGCGATGCCGTGTTGGAGTACCAGTGGCGCACCCGCCTCGCTGTGGACCCGCACCCACCGGGTCCTGCCGCCGGAGCGGTCCGCGTCGACCAGGAACGCGCCCTGGGCACGCAGTGACTGGAACGAGACATCCGGCCAGCGACGTGACACGGAGGGGAAGACCCGAACGACGCCGCCATGGCTCTGCAGACCCATGTCGAGGATCGACTGGGCCGTGGTCAGAGGGCTCTCGACGGCCAGGTTGCCGTCCTCGGCGTACATGGTGTTCGCGGTCATGTAGCAGTTGCTGAAGGACTCGTCGAAGAGGTTCCCGGTGAAGGTGGTGAGAAAGTCGAGGGCGTCCTCGGGCCTCCCCATGCGCGACGCCATCGAGGAGGCCGCCGCGTAGCTGTACCCCGCCCAGAGGCTGCGGTCCTCGGCCCAGTGGTCGAACGTGGTCCGCATGACGTCCCGGTCGGCCGGCCGGTCCCAGTTGAGCTCGTGCAGCGGGTACAGCCACAGCATGTGGGAGAAGTGGCGGTGGGAGTCGGCGAGTGGCTTGTCGGCGCCGATCATGACGCCGGTCGCGTCGCGCGGGTAGTCGACCAGACGCCGCAGGATCTCCCGCCAGCGCCCGGCACGCGGGTTGTCGGTGCGGAGGATGCGCAGGCAGTCGAGGAGAGTGGCACAGCCCCAGCGGAGAAGGGAGAGGTCATAGGTGCAGTCCACCGCGTCCGCGTACTCCGGAGACCGGGTGAGCGGCAGGTGCAGCTTGCCGTCACCGCCCTCGTAGAGGAAGTGGTCGTAGTAGTTCACCGCTTTGACGAGGATCGGGTACAGGACGTCGCGCACGATGCGCGTGTCCATGGTGTGGCGGTAGCTGAGCCAGACGTTGTGCATGGCCCAGGAGAGGTTGCCGTTGTTGTCCGTCTTGGCGGACGTGCCGGGGACACCGACGGTGTGGGTGCCGGGGCGCAGCGTCCAGTCGGAGGGATGGGCCAGAGCGTAGATCTCCTCGTTCGGGATCGCGGGAGGGAGGGACAGCGGCAGGTTCTTCTCGAAGTTCTTGAAGGTGGAGGTGACGGAGTCGAGTTCCAAGTGGTTGGATCCCTGGATCAGCCAGGTGGCGATCTGAACGTTGAGGTTCCACCAGACCGCGGTCCAGCTGCCGCCGGTCTCCGGATACCAGGGCCCCCACTCGGACATCGAGGGTCCTCCGGCGCGGGTGGCGCAGGCGGCCTTGTAGAGCTGGATCCAGTAGAAGTCCTGAATCCGCTTGTCGGGCACGGAGAGCAGGCTGCGCCGGTAGAAGCGGTTCCACCAGCCGCGGTGCTCGCGCACCAGTTCGTCCGGGTCCTTGGCCAGAGTGCGCGCCACCTCGGCCACGGCGAGTTCGGTGGTTTTCGAGAGGTCGTCGGGGTAGCGGTAGACGATGTGCGCGGCAAGCAGTCTGCCGGTGCCGACACGGCGTTCACGCCAGGCGGTGGCCCACCCGCCGCCGGCGATCAGCGGCTGTTCGACGTAGTGGGTGGTGCCCGCGGAGCCGACGCGGGGGTCGGGGTTGCCGGTGTAGTCGGCGGGCTTGCCCTTCGTTCGGGGCGAGGTGGCGGACATCCATGTGAACGACCAGGTCGCGCTCTCCTCTCCCGCGCTCGGCCGGGTGGAGATCAGCAGAGCGGTACGGGCGTTGTGGACCAGCATCGAGAAGTGGACGCTGCCCCGGGTGGTGGTGATGGTGCCGTTCAGCTCGGCGTCCCAGATGTCGAGGGTCCAGTCGACATCGGTCACCTCGCCTGCCAGCGTGAGATCGAAATGCCCTATGGGCAGCCGTGAATAGCCGTAGGTGGCGGCCCACTGGGGTCGCTGGTCCTGAACCTGATTGTGACTGACCATCACTTTCACGGAGTTGGCCGTCGCGCCCCGGTAGACGTTCACCCCGAGCAGACCGTTGCCGAGGAAGGGACCGTCCTTCCAGTCGCCGGGCATCCGCCGCCACCGCGGAGCGGCGGCCCTGGCCAGCCGTTCGGGCAGACTTCCCGCCCCGCCGGGCCCCCGGGGCGCGGCCCAGGCGGTGCCGGATCCGGTCAACCGCCCTCCGGCACCGAGCGCGACCGCCGAGCCGACAACGGCCGCCGAGCCGAACACTCCTCTGCGAGAGATCCCGTTCCCTGGTGTCGGGGTCACGTATGTGCCTCCTATATCCGGTTGTGAACTACCCGGCATGGTGCAGGCAAGGGGAGCTCCAGGGGAAGACCTCCGACGTATCAGAATTCGGACGAGTTCATATCCGCAGGTAAGTTGGGCAGCTCGGCTACTTCGAGGCGCTGGAGGGCTCCAGCCAACCGATGTATAGGCGTGGAGGAGAGCACGGAGCGAACACGCTCACATGCCGCGCGCAGAGCGAGAGACGACTCCCCGAGAACCCTCGTCGGCATCGCCGGGCAGCCAGTGCAGGGCGAACCAGAGTTCCATCCGTACGCCGGGGTCCTGCAGGTCGACATCGAGGAGTTCGCCGACCCGTGCCAGGCGGTGGCGCACGGTGTTGCGGTGAACGTGAAGGGTCGCGGCGGTACGGTCCCAGCTGCCGTGCAGGGTCAGCCAGGTCCGCAGGGTGCCGAGGAGGACCGAGGCGCCCGGCGCACCGGCCTGGTCGAGAGGGGCGAAACGGGTGCGGGCCAGATCCTGGGCGTCGGCAGCGGGGATGAGCCCGTGCACGGTGAGCGGGTCCTCGGTGTGGACGGCAGCGGGCACCTGGGTGGCGATCGCGCGTCGGAGGGCGCGTTCGGCCTGACGATCTGCATGCGGCAGGTCCGAGGCCGGCACAGGTGTGCTGAATCCGAGGACCCAGCCCAGGTCGGCGGCTTGCGCAGGAGCCTCGGGGCGGGCGTCCGGTGCACTGGGGACCAGCGCTCTGAGTTCGGGGCCGTCGACGTGCAGGTAGGGGGTGCCCAGGGCAGTGCCCAGGGTGGCGAGTTGTGCCGGGTCGTCGTCCGGGTGCGGTGCCGGCGTGGAGTGTGGGGGCGTGTGCCGGCCGTGGACCACGGTCCAGTGTCCGGCTTGTGTCGTGCCGACGGGTGTGAGGGCGGGTGCGACGTCGGCCGGGGTGGCTCCGAGCATGAGCCGTACCAGCGCGCCGGCGCTGTGGGTGTCGGTGCCCAGGGCGTGCCGTGGGCTGGTGAGCAGGGCCAGCAGAACGGTTGCGGTGCTGGTGATCTGACGGTGGACCGGGGTCGGGGCCGTGGTGGTGGCCTGGCCGAGGGCGAGCGACATGCTGGTGCCGTCCGCTGCGGGCAGGGTGTGGACGGTCAGGTGGGTTCCGCCCTGGTGATCGGCTGCCGCGGCCGGTGCGGATCGTCCGGTGGGGCCTGTGCGGACGCGGGCGGTGGTGCGTACGGCGAGGTCACGTACGCGGTCCGGGGTAGGGGAGGAGGGGCGGGGGCCGGCGCTGAACAGTTCGTTGCCCTGAGCGTCGTAGAGGACCGCCCAGGCCCCGGTGTGAGCGCTGAGCCGGTCGAGCACGGCCTGGAGCGCATCCGGCCGGGCGGCGGCCGTGGCCAGCGCAGATTGCGCTCGGGAGATCTCGCGAAGCTCACGGTTTCGGGTCTCGGCGATCGCGGCGTACGTGGCTTGCCCGACGGCGACGAACGGGGTGGCCGGCGGCAGCCGCAGGAGCGGCAGCCCGTGGCGGTCGCAGGCGGCGATGAGCTCCGGCGGAACCTCCTCGTGCACCGGGGCGACGCCGAACCCGAGCGCGCTCACTCCGGCGGCGACGACCCGCCGTACGTACGTGTCGATGCCCTCCGCGTCGAGAGGAAGACGCACGCCCGCGGTGAGGAGCAGCTCGCCGCCCACCAGATACGGTGTCGGGTCCTCGATCTCCGTGGTGCCCACCGTACTGACATGGGGGTCCCCGACAGGACCTGCGACCTGACGAAGTCCCAGGTCGGGGTCGGCGAGCAACACGCTCAGAGGCACGGACGGCTGCTCGGACTCGGTCATGAGGGGACATCCTCCCGGCCCGGCGGCATCACGCAGGACTGCGGGAATCATCCAATGGGCGCATCCATATTGGACAGAACCGCCACTTCGGCGCCAGCGCGAACGTCGATATCGTCATGCCACTCGCAGGGCACTTCCCCCGGCCCGGCCCCGCACCCGGTCGCCGACCTCCCCTCTCTTTCCGCTCCCGGAGGACTCTGATGACCGTCGACTACTTCGTCATGGCCGCATACCTGCTGGGCATCATCGGCGTCGGCTGGTGGGGCAGGAAACGCGCCGCCTCCAAGAGCGACTTCCTCGTCGCCGGAAGGCGACTGGGCCCGCTCATGTACACCGGCACGATGGCCGCCGTCGTCCTCGGCGGCGCCTCCACCATCGGCGGCGTACGCCTGGGCTACACCTACGGCATCTCCGGCGCCGCCATGGTCTTCGCCATCGGACTCGGACTGCTGGCCCTGAGTGTCTTCTTCTCCGCCCGCATCGCCCGCCTCAAGGTCTACACCGTCGCCGAGATGCTCTCCCTGCGCTACGGCGACACCGCCGCCGTGATCTCCGGCATCGTGATGTGGATCTACACCCTCATGCTGGTCGTGACCTCCACGATCGCCTACGCCAGCGTCTTCGACGTCCTGTTCGACGTACCCAGCTGGATCGCGGTGCTCATCGGCGGCACGATCGTCGTCGGCTACTCGGCGCTCGGCGGCATGTGGTCCATCACCCTCACCGACATGGTGCAGTTCGTGGTCAAGAGCCTCGGGGTGCTCGTCCTGCTGCTGCCCATCGCCGTGGTCAAGGCCGGTGGCTTCGGCGCCATGGCCGACAAGCTGCCTGACGGCTACCTCTCCCCGACCTCCATCGGCGGTCAGACCATCCTCACCTTCGTCCTGATCTACACCTTCGGCATGCTCATCGGGCAGGACATCTGGCAGCGGGTCTTCACCGCCCGCTCCGACCGGGTCGCCGCCTGGGGCGGTACCGTCGCCGGCGTCTACTGCCTGGTCTACGCCCTGGCCGGAGCCGTCATCGGCATGGCCACCAAGACCCTTTACCCCAGCCTCGCCGCCGCCGACCAGGCGTTCGCCACGATCGTCCAGCACGCCCTGCCCACCGGTGTCAGGGGCCTGGTCCTGGCCGCCGCCCTCTCCGCGATGATGTCCACCGCGAGCGGCGCCCTGATCGCCTCCGCCACCGTCGCCAACAACGACATCTGGGCCCGGCTGCGCCACCGCGTCCGCCCCGCCGCCACCGGCTCGGAGAACGCGCAGGACGGCGACGAGATCAGCTCCAACCGGCTCGCCATCGTCATCCTCGGGGTGGCCGCCATGGCCATCGCCTGCATCCTCGGCGACGTCATCGAAGCCCTCACCGTCGCCTACAACCTGCTCGTCGGCGGCCTGCTCGTGCCCATCCTCGGGGGCCTTCTCTGGAGGCGCGGGAACCTGCCCGGCGCCATGGCCTCGATGATCGCGGGCGGCACCACGGTGATCGCCTTCATGGTGATCGACGGGCTCCTCGCCAACGAGCCGATCTACTACGGCCTGCTCGCCGGCCTCGCCGCCTACGTGGCCGTCAGCCTCCTGACCGAGCCGACCGAAGAAGCCGTCGTCGAGGCGTGGCACCGCCGCCTGGCAGGCGAACCGGGCCCCGTCACACCGGAGTTCAGCACGGTCTGACACCGCGAGAGCCGGCCCGAGCAACGCCGCAGCATCGAACGCGCCCCGGGCGACCGGCCCGGGGCCCCACCCTGGACCACCTCGTTCCAGTGCGGGCCATGCGCTCATCCCCCCACCCCCGCCCCCACCAGCACCGGCCCCACGCCGGAAGGAAAGCCACTGATGACCGAGCTGTCCCTGCGCCGTGAACTAGCCGCGGTCTACCGCCTCGTGGCGCACTTCAGGATGACCGACCTGATCTTCACGCACATCTCCGTCCGGCTCCCCGGTCCGGAGCAGCACTTCCTGATCAACCCCTACGGCCTCCTCTTCGAGGAGATCACCGCTTCGAACCTGGTCAAGATCGACCTGGCCGGCCGCCCCGTCGAGGAGAGCCCCCACCCGGTCAACCCCGCCGGCTTCGTCATCCACAGCGCCATCCACGCCGCCCGGTCCGACGCCCACTGCGTCCTGCACACCCACACCAAGGCCGGCTGCGCCGTCGCAGCCCAGGAACAGGGCCTGCTCCCGCTCCACCAGATCTCGATGGAGTTCTACGGCAGGCTCGGCTACCACGACTACGAAGGTGTCGCCCTCAACCTCGCCGAACAGCAGCGCCTCGTCGCCGACCTCGGCAATCACCCCGCGATGATCCTGCGCAACCATGGCCTGCTCACGGTCGGCGCGACCCCCGCCCAGGCGTTCCTGCGGATGTACTACCTGGACAAGGCATGCGAGATCCAGACCGCAGCCACCGCCGCGGGCACGCGGCTCGTCATCCCCGGTCCCGACATCTGCGAACTCACCGCACGCCAACTCACCGGCGAGGACGACAGCTCGGACCTCCAGGACGACCAGGCATACGACCTCGCCTGGTCGGCACTGCTCCGACTGGTCGAGCGCATCGCCCCCGACCACAAGGACTGACCCGCAGGCGAGGACGGGCTGGTATCGGCGGGTGCGGGCCTGTAAGACGTTCGGTGCAACTCCCGATCATGGCACCCGCGTGCGGGCGGAGGGCGCCTACAGCGCGCTGACCGCCGACCGGCGGACCGCGCACAAGTCCCTGCTGATCGCGGGCGGTGTCGGCATCACCCCGCTGCGGGCCCTGTTCGAGACAGCGCCCGGCGACGTCACCCTGGGCGGCGAGCTGGAGGCCGTCGCACGGTGGCGCGGGGCGAAGGTGCTCTACGCGCTCAACGGCCCGCACGGCCCACTCCCTGCGCGCGGCCGTGCCCGATCCCCTTCGAGCTGCGAGGCCCTCTTGCACACGTTGAAGAAGACCCGTCCGCTGCGCCGCGTCGTGCTGCACGTCGGAGGGATCGGCAGGATCGAGCGGATCGGCGGCGACGGATTACACCAGCGACGGCTACCGCCAGTCACTCCGGTCGGCACTGGACTCCGCAGGCCGCTGACGTCCGCCGGGGCCTACTGCTTCTGCACCGGTACCCGCCACACCAGCGCGGTGCCGCCGCCCTCGGGCTTCCCCAGTTCCAGTCGGCCTCCCAGTTGCTCGGCGCGTTCGGCCATGTTGCGCAGCCCGCTGCGGCGGCCGTCGGCCGGGATGCCCACACCGTTGTCCGTGACCGACAGCCGTACCTCGCGCCCGCCCGTGGCCAGGAGTACGTCGGCGCGGTTCGCATGGGCATGCCGGGCGATGTTGGTCAGGGCCTCGGAGAGCACCGCCACCACGTGGTCGGCGATCTCCTTCGGTACGTCGGTGTCCAGCAGTCCCTCCATGCGCACGCTGGGGGCGAATCCGAGGACCGGCGCGGCCTCCCCGACCACCCGTACGGCGCGGGCCCGCAAGCCGGCCTCCCCCGCGCCCTCTCGGGTGCGCAAGCCGAAGATCGTCGACCTGATGATCTTGATGGTCTCGTCGAGGTCGTCGACCGCGCGCACCACGCGTTCGGAGGCCTCCTCGTGCTCGATGAAGCGGCCGGCGCTCTGCAGCGTCATACCGGTGGCGAACAGCCGCTGGATCGCCAGGTCGTGCAGGTCCCGCGCGATCCGGTCACGGTCCTTGAGCACCGCGACCTCCTCCGCGTCCTGGCGGCGTTCCGCCAGCTCCATCGCGACGGCGGCCTGTGCGGCGAAGGTCTTCAGGGGCTCGGTCTCCGCCGCCGAGAACACCGGCTGACCGGCCTTTCGCGCCAGCAGGACCACGCCTCGCGGACCCCCCTCGCCCGCGCCGATGGGCACGGCCACGGCAGGGCCGAGTCCGCCGAACCGCTGAGGCTCCAGGGAGATCCGTTCGTCATGGCCGACGTCCGCGCTGGAAACCGGGGCGGCACCGGAGAAGGCCAGCCCCATCAGGCTGCTGTCCATCGGCAGGACAAGGCCCCGGTGCACCTCGGCGTCCATGCCGACGGCGATCTCTACGGCGAGCGACCCGGTGTCCTCCATGGGCAGCGCGACCGCCGCCAGAGCGGCTCCCGTGATCTCGCGGGCCCGCTCGGCGATGAGGGCGAGGACCTCGGTGCGGTCACCGCCGGACATCAGGTTGTGGGTGATGTCCGCGTTCGCCCGCAGCCAGCGTTCCCGCAGCCGGGACTCCTCGTACAGACGCGCGTTGTCGATCGCGACGCCGGCTGCCACGGCGAGCGTCAGAGTGACCGAGACGTCCTCCTCGTCGAACTGGGCGCCGCCCCGCTTCTCGGTCAGGTACAGATTGCCGAAAACCTGGTCGCGCACCCGGATCGGGACGCCGAGGAAGGTGTTCATGGGCGGGTGATGCGCCGGGAAGCCGTACGAGGCCGGGTGCTCGGAGATCTTCGCCAGCCGCAGCGGCTCGGGATGACTGATCAGCTCTCCGAGGATGCCGTGGCCCTCCGGATACGGGCCGATCCGGGCGATCTGCTCCTCGCTGACGCCGATCGTGTGAAAGGCCGACAGCCGCTTGCCGTCGGGACCGATCACGCCGAGCGCCGCGTACTCCGCGTCGACCAGCGCGGCGGCGGCCTCCACGATGCTGAACAGGGCCTGCTCCAGGTCCAGCTCCCGGCCGACCGACAGCACCGCCTCCAGCAGGCTGTGCACCCGGTCGCGGGTGCCGCGGGCGGCGTCCAGACGCGCCTGGAGTTCCTCCAGCAGCTCGTCCAGCCGCAGCTGAGGCAGCCTTGCTCGGGCCTCCTCGGGGCTTCCCACCGGTACTCCTCCGCCCCTCAACGCACAGACACCCACCGGTCCGATCATGTGCCACGGTAGTGGTCTGCCGCTGGCTGCGAAAGCGAATCGGGCCGAGCGCGCGAGGCTCGCCCTGACGCCCCCGGTTCAGCCGACGGTGGGCTCGGCCTGCACCGCTGCCCCATGCGCGTCGCACTTACGTGTACGACTTCGCATCAGGCGGCCGTGGCAGGGCCGCCCTGCTCGGCGGCAAGGGCGCGAACCTGGCCGAGATGCCCGGATGGGCCTGCCCGTCCCGCCGGGCTTCACCGTGACCACCGAGGCCTGCCAGGCCCTCCTGGCCACCGGCACCGAGCCGGACACGCCGGCCCGCGAGATCAAGGTGTCCGGCGACGAACGCTTCGCCTGGGACTCCTATCGCCGCCTCGTACAGATGTTCGGCAGTACGGTGATGGGCGTCGACGGCTCCCTCTTCGAGGACGCTCCGGCCGACCTCAGGCGGGCCCTGGGCGCGGCAGACGACCTGGGCCTGAACGCGGCGGACCTGGCCGAGCTCGTCGGGACGTACAAGGACCTGGTCCGCGCGGAGACCGGCGAGGACTTCCCGCAGTCCCCGAGCGAGCAGCTGCGCCGCGGTGTTCAGCGCGGGGGTCACCTGGGCCTCGGCCCGGTCGACGACCTCTGTGTGGAGGAATTCCTTTCCGGTGCGCAACTGCCCACGTGTCCGCCGACGGAACCGGGCGCGCACCCGGGCACGCCTGTTGGACGATCAAAAAGGCATCGACCGGGGCAGATTGAACTTCCTCCCGTCATCGAGGCGATGATCCCGGGAAGCACCGCCTGCCCGATCAGGCCGGCCCATGGGGAGCCGAGCCAGACGATGAACCGTGGGGGCGGCAGTCCGAGGCCCTGACAAACCTCCCGGACCGCGTCCTCGGCGGCAGCGCGATCACCCGGCCCGGTCGCCCAGTCGACCGCGTCCCAGTCCTTCCTCATCTCACGGATGATCGTTTCCTGCTCTGCGGTGAACCCCGTGATCCGCCTGCTGGATGCCATGGCCGTACCTCCCGGAGACGCTTCATGACGACACCGCACTTCCATGCGGTGGGCGGTTGATGCCGCGATCCGTGCACGGGCGGCCGGCCGCCGCGGACCGATGCGGTGCTCGCGTCGCATCCGCAGCACCTCCGCCTCGACGCCGGCGGGTGTCCGCCAGGGCAGTGGTGCGGGCGGCTGGAGCGGTCGTGCCTGCCCGCGGCGCCGTGGCGGCGGTAGCGGCTCGCCCAGCGGGCGGCGGCGGTGTGGCTGACCTGGAAGCGTTCCGCGGCCCGCCGCACAGGCCAGCCGTCGTCGACGACACACCGGGCCGGGAAAACGGTGACCGCCGTGAGGGACGTCCGGCCCCGCGGCCGAGGACCATCGGCAGCTGCGAGAACACCGCCTTCCGAGAGATAGTGAGGACAGGAGCGGCACCGATCCCCCGCGGTGTCGCTCCGTTCACGTCGCCATGCGGTCAGTCGCGCGGAGCAGGGACCTCCGGACGCCGACCTGGGCCGAACGGCCCTGGCGCGAGAGGCGCCCACGCGCTTCGAATGGCCCGGTCATCAGGCCCACGTGTGGCTGCGGGAGACGGAGAACTGTGAGTGACCCGACGATACGGACACCTGCCATGGCCGGCGACGACGACCGGTCGGACACCTCGGAGGCACGCAGGAGCGTCGAGCTGGACGGCGTCGAGGCGCTGCGGCTGCTGGGCAGCGTGTCCCTGGGGCGGGTCGTCTTCACCCGGCACGCGCTGCCGACCGTCCGGCCGGTCAACCACGTCCTGGTCGACGGCGACATCGTCATCCACACCCACGGTGACGCCACGCTGACCCGTTACACCCGGCAGACCGGGGGTGAGGGGGCCGTCGTCGCGTACGAGGCCGACGACATCGACCCCGACACCCACCTTGGGTGGAGCGTCGTCGTCACGGGCTTTGCGCGGCTGGTCACGGACCCGCGGGAACTGGCCCGCTGTCAGGCGTTGTTGCGTCCGTGGGTGTCGCAGAGGATGGATCATGCCGTTCGCATCAGCCCCGATCTGATCACCGGGGTCCGCCTCACAGCCGACGGTCCGTCCCCGTCGGCCTGAACGACGTCAGTCGTGCGGGACCACGGCGACCGGCGCGACCGCGTGCTGCAGAACGGCCTCCTCGGTCACTTCGAGGCCCGGGAACTTGCGTGCCAGGGACGGGCCGGCCCCTCCCGTGCGTCGGCCTCCGGTGCGCTGCCGTGGACCACCCGCAGCCCTGCGGCCCGCCTGGCCGCTGCGGAGAACGCGAACTCGGCACGGCGTCGCGCCGGCGGACTTGTCGATGCGGTGCTCGACGAACGCACCGGCCTCCACGGACGATCCTCCTCGTGCGTCATCACCCCGGGCAGCGGCCGGGAGAGCCCGCGGAAAGGCCGAACGGCCCTTGTTTCAAGGGCCGTTCGGACCGTGCGAAGGCATGGCGATCAGGACGGAAGGTCCACTCCGTACAGGGTGCGTCCGCCGACGAGATCGCGTCCGGTGACCAGCTCGGGGTCGATGCGCACGAAGACCTCCTGCGGCGCCGGCGCCCAGGAACGCGGCCCGGTACGCAGCAGTCGTGCGTGCTCGGCGGGGTCGGTCACGAGGGTGGCCGACCCCATGACCACGACGCTCCAGCCGGAGTGGGTGGCGGTGTCGACCTCGTCGGCCTCGAAGGCGACCACCGCTCCGTCGATCGCGCCCACGAGTTCGGAGGAGGCCGAGGTGCGGACCAGCACCGCGCCGTCATGGTCCAGGCAGAAGTTGACCGGCAGGACGGCGGGCAGCGCCTGCCGTGTGTACACGATGCGCCCCACAGGCACCTCGGCCAGCAGGCGCAGGCACTCCTGCCGGTCGAGTTCGCGGAATCCGTCGTTGGCGTCCATCTGCCTTCTCGTCTCTCCCCTGACATCGCGCTACGGGCACTGTCCATCGTCGAGCGGTGCGGTGTCCCCGGCCAGGGACCATCGGTCCCCAGCCACCTGAGAAGGGCCCTGCTCAGACCGCGATACGGCGGCCCGTGACGGCGTACGGTTCGATGCGCACCCACTGGTCGCGCCGGCCGCCGGTCCACGGCGCGCTGTACGCCTGCTTCGCGAGCCGACGCTCCTCACCGATGTCCGTCACCGTGCGGGCGTGGCCGCGCACCAGCACGCTCCAGCCCTCGCTGAAGACGTCGTCGATGCGGTCGACTTCGAAGGCGACGGAGCAGCCGGCCGCGAGCGACGGTGTCGCGCCGCGCGCGGTGCGGAAGACGATCGTGTCGTCAACGACGCTGTAGTTCACCGGGACGATCACCGGCCCGAGCGCGGTGGACACCGCGAGCCGCCCCACACCGTGCGCCGACAAGAGCTTGGCGCACTCGGTCCTGCTCAGCTCGGTGAACTCGGGAGTCTGTCCGGCCCGTCCAGGACCAGGCGGCAGATCGGCGTCGCCTCCGGTGAGTGCCGAGACCGTGGTCCGCAGGACCGCCGCCAGCGCGAGCAGTGCGCCTCGGCTCGGTGCGGCGTCAGGGTGCTGCTCCAGGTGCGCCACATAGGTGGGGGCCATGCCCGCTCGGGCGGCCGTCTCCTCCCGCGTCAGCCCGAGCCGGACACGGCGTGCGGCGATTCGGCGGCCGAGGTCGCCCGAGGGCGCGCCCTCAGTCACGTTCGACTGGGCCTGTTCGGTCATGGCCGGTCACGTCCTCTCGTCAGGCCGCCGGGACGGCGACCTCGTCGTGCGGCTGCCCGCCGAGCACCACCTTGAGGGCGCCGGTGTCGGCGGCCCGGGCGAAGACCTCGTACGCCTCCTCCATGCGCTCCAGCGGGAAGGTGTGGGTTATCAGCTGCGCGGTGGGCAGTCGGCCGGCGGCGGCCATGCGCAGCAGGGTGGGCGTGGAATGGGTGTCGACCAGGCCGGTGGTGATGGTGATGTTCTTGATCCACAGGTCTTCGAGGTGCAGTGTGGCGGGCTTGCCGTGGACGCCGACGTTGGCCACGTGGCCGCCGGGCCGCACCATGCGGGTGCACATCTCGAAGCTCTCGGGTACGCCGACGGCCTCGATGACCACGTCCGCGCCCAGACCGTCGGTCAGATCGGCGATCAGCTGTTCGGGGCCCTCGCGGGCGTCGGCCACGGCGTCGGCGCCGAGCTGCTTGGCGGCCTCGAGCCGGGAGGCGGCCAGGTCGACGGCGACGATCCGCTCGGGCGCGAACAGTCGCGCCGTGGCGATCGCCGCGAGTCCGACGGGACCGGCCCCGACGACGGCGACGGTGTCGCCCGGACGTACCCGCCCGTTGAGGACGCCCACCTCGTAGGAGGTCGGGAAGATGTCCGCCAGCAGGACGGCGTCCCTGCTCTCCACCGCGCCGGGCAGGGCGTGCACGGACAGGTCGGCGTAGGGGACGCGGACGTACTCGGCCTGGGTGCCGTCGATCAGGTGGCCGAGGATCCAGCCCCCGCCGCCCCGGCACTGGCCATAGCTGCCCTCACGGCAGTAGCGGCAGCGGCCGCAGGCGCTGATGCAGGAGACCAGCACCCGGTCGCCCGGACGTACGGTCCGGACGTCGCCGCCGACCTCCACGATCTCGCCGACGGCCTCATGGCCCAGGACCGTGCCTGGGCGCACCTCGGGTACGTCGCCCTTGAGAATGTGCAGGTCCGTGCCGCAGATGGTGACCGCGCCGACCCGTACGATGGCATCGGTGGGCTCCTTGACGGCGGGGTCCGGGACCTCCTCCCAGGCGGACTGCCCGGGGCCGTGGAAGACGAAGCCTTTCATTGCGCTTCTCACCGCCCTTCGCTCAACTACGGAGATTGCCGCATACATTCATCTTGTCCGGTAACCACCTGATCCGCTTGGGCCGTCCGGCCCCCATCGCCCGCCGGACGGTCCCCACTGAGCGCATCACACCGTGGGTGGCGCGACCGTCGTGACCCTGCGAGGCGAGATCGACCTCCTGGCGGTGACCGCGCTCGTGGCACGTCTGGACGCGCTGCCGCCGGTCCGCGCCCCGATCTGGTGCTCGACCTGCGTCCCATGTCCTTCATCGACTGCACCGGTCTGGGCGTGCTGTGCCGGGCGCTGAAGCGGGTGCGGGCCCGGCAGGGCCGACTGCGGCCGGTCACGGACAGCGCCCGTTTCCTGCGGATCCTCCGCTGCACGGGCCTGGCCGGCGCCTTCGACATCCACCCCCGGTGGCCCACGGACCTGGCCGGTACGTCGGTCGCGGAGTCCGTCTCCGCTTCGGCCGGCTGAGCCGGCACGACGGTGGGCCCGGTACCCGAGCGGCCTGCCGAAGATCCTGACCTGGCATGCGACGGGGGCGGCCGGCCCCTCCGGGCCGTACCCGAGGCGCATGAGCGCACGGCTGAGGATGCGCGCGGTGCCGTCCGGGATACCCGTCAAGGCATCGCGCAGGTCGGGCCATTCGACGGCCTGATGCATCACGGAGGCGCGCACGCCGTACGCCGTCGCGGCGAGCCACACGTGCTCAAGGGCCTGCCCGGCGCGCAGCCACTCCCCCGGCCGTCGCCTTGGAGCACGACACGGACGGACTTGTTCGGCACCGGAGCGGCCTTCCGGTGGCGGCTCGGCGGTAGCGGACCGGACGACGTCATGAGCGCGGCCCCGAGGCCCGGGTTCTCGCCGGGCGCCGGGGCCGCTTGAAGGGGCCGGACAGCTCCTCTCCTCCTACGCGTGCGTCAGTGCGTCGGCGATGCCTCCCGCCCATGCCTGGATCACGCCGAAGTCCCGGAAGTCGCCGCCCTTGCCGGAGCGGAGGATCATCCCGGCCACCCACCCTTTGGCGCCGTCTTCCAGGCATCCGCCGAAGGTGACGTGGTCCCGGACGTCCAGCCGGGTCATGGCCCGCTGCACGCCCCGCACGGGCGGGATGCTCCGCTCGGAGGCGGAGGCGTCGAGCGGGCCGCTGCTGAAGAACCACACCGGGCGCTCCGCCAGGAGGACGCGGTTGCGGCGGACGAACCGCCGCGCGTCCTTGTGCCAGCGCCCCGCGTAGAGCCCGCCGCCGACCACGACGGCGTCGTACCGCGCCACGTTCGTCACGGCCCGGGCCGGCTTCGCCTCGACGGTCAGCCCGGTCTTGCGCAGGACGTCGGCGATGGCTTCGGCGATCTCCGCGGTGGATCCGTTCGTCGTTCCGTAGGTGACCAACACGGTGTCGTTCATGGTGATCCGTCTCCTTTCACAGTCGGCGCAGCCGGGCGTCGGCCACGCCGTGCACTGCCTGTGGCTGTTGCCCGGTACGCAGGCGGGCGTCGTCCGCGTTGGTGACGATCGCGACGCGGCTGCCTTCCGGCAGCGGCTGGGAGTGGAAGAGAGCCGCTGTTTCGAGGAGTTCACCGACCGAGCGGGTCGCGGTGATGCCGGCCTGGGTGAACAGCGCGCCGCGGGTCATGGTGCGGGTGGCGGCGACGCGTCGTCCGTCGACCGTGATGGCGATGTCGTTGACGGCGACCACCTCGATCTCCTGGGTGCCTTCCTCGGCCCGGTCGAGGGCGGCCCGCAGGTAGGTGCGGCCGAAGCGGCCGAAGCCGTTGATTCCGACGCGTACGGTCATGGCGGTGGGTTCCTTACGGGGACAGGGCGGCGGTCAGGCGCTCCAGGTCCAGTCGGCGACCTCGGGCAGGTCGGTGCCGTGCTCGCGGATCCAGGCCTGGTGGCGGGTGCGGACGTCGGCCATCTGCTGGCGTACGGCGGCGGCGCGCACGGCGAGGCCGGGGACGCGGTCGATGACGTCCATGACGAGGCGGTAGCGGTCGAGGTCGTTGCGGACGACCATGTCGAACGGCGTGGTCGTCGTGCCCGACTCCTTGTAGCCGCGCACGTGCAGGTTCTGGTGGCCGGTGCGGCGGTAGGCGAGGCGGTGGATGAGCCAGGGGTAGCCGTGGTAGGCGAAGATCACCGGCTTGTCGGTGGTGAACAGGCCGTCGTACTCGAAGTCGCTCATGCCGTGCGGGTGTTCCTCGCGCGGGAGCAGCCGGGTCATGTCGACGACGTTGACGACGCGCACGGCGAGCTGTGGGAGGTTGCGGCGCAGCAACTGGGCGGCGGCCAGCACTTCCTGGGTGGGCACGTCGCCGGCGCAGGCGAGGACGACGTCGGGCTCCCCGTCGTTCTCCGTACCCGCCCACTCCCAGATTCCGGCGCCGCGGGCGCAGTGCGCGCGGGCCGCGTCCATCGAAAGCCAGTCGAAGCAGGGCTGCTTGCCGGCCACGATGACGTTGACGTAGTCGCGGCTGCGCAGCGCGTGGTCGGCCACCGACAGCAGGGTGTTGGCGTCCGGCGGCAGGTAGACGCGCACGACCTCCGGGCTCTTGTTGAGGACGTGGTCGACGAATCCGGGGTCCTGGTGGGAGAACCCGTTGTGGTCCTGGCGCCACACGTGCGAGGTCAGCAGGTAGTTGAGGGAGGCGGCGGGCGCCCGCCACGGCAACTCCCGTGACGTCTTCAGCCACTTGATGTGCTGGTTGACCATCGAGTCGACGATGTGCACGAACGCCTCGTAGCAGGAGAACAGTCCGTGCCGGCCTGTCAGCAGATAGCCCTCCAGCCAGCCCTGGCAGGTGTGCTCCGAAAGGATCTCCATCACCCGGCCGTGGTGCTCGAGGTGTTCGTCGACCGGCAGGTGCTGGGCCTGCCAGGCCTTTCCGCTGACGTCGAAGACGGCCTGGAGCCGGTTGGACGCGGTCTCGTCCGGGCCGACGAGACGGAAGTCCCGGCGTGCACCGGTGTCCTTCATGACCCGGGCCAGGAGGTCCCCCAGGACGCGGGTCGGCTCGTGCAAGGTGGTGCCCGGCTTGTCGACGGATACGGCGAACTCGTCGAGCGGGGCGATGGGCAGATCCCGCACGAGAAGACCGCCGTTGGCGTGCGGGGTGGCGCCGAGCCGCTGGGAGCCGTCGGGGACGCAGGCGAGGACGTCGGCGACAGGCCGGCCGTCGGCGCCGAAGAGTTCTTGGGGCTTGTACGAGTGCAGCCATGCCTCCAGCCGGCGGAGGTGGCCGGGGTTCTCCCGGACTCCGGACAGCGGGACCTGGTGGGCGCGCCAGGTGCCCTCCACGGGCACGCCGTCCACCTCGGCGGGGCCGGTCCAGCCCTTCGGGGTGCGCAGCACGATCATCGGCCAGTGCACGCGCTCGCTGACACCGTCCTCACGGGCGGTCCGCTGCATCACGGCGATACGGTCGAGGGCGTCGTCCATCGCCGCCGCCATGGCCTTGTGCACCTGGACCGGATCGTCGCCGGTCACATGGATCGGCTCGTGCCCGTATCCCCGCAGGAGCTCGTCGAGTTCGGCCTCGGGGATGCGGGAGAGCACCGTCGGATTGGCGATCTTGTAGCCGTTGAGGTGCAGGATCGGCAGCACCGCGCCGTCGTGTACCGGGTCCAGGAACTTGTTGGAGTGCCAGGACGCGGCCAACGGCCCGGTCTCCGCCTCGCCGTCACCGATCACGCAGGCCACCAGCAGGTCCGGGTTGTCGAAGGCGGCGCCGTACGCGTGGGACAGCGAGTAGCCGAGCTCACCGCCCTCATGGATGGAACCGGGCGTCTCCGGGGCGACATGGCTGGGCACACCGCCGGGGAAGGAGAACTGCCGGAACAGCCGCGCCATGCCCTCTCCGTCCCTCGGCACGTCCGGGTAGGTCTCGCTGTAGCTGCCCTCCAGCCAGGCGTTGGCCAGGATGGACGGCCCTCCGTGGCCCGGGCCCCAGACGCACAGGGCGTCGAGCCCGCGCGCCTTGATCACGCGGTTGAGGTGGGTGTACACGAGGTTGAGGCCCGGCGAGGTGCCCCAGTGGCCCAGCAGCCTCGGCTTGATGTGCTCAGGCCTCAGCGGCTCGGTCAGCAGCGGGTTGGACATCAGGTAGATCTGTCCGACGGCCAGATAGTTGGCGGCCCGCCAGTGCGCGTCCAGGGTGCGCAGTTCGTCGTCGGAAAGTACGGTGGCGTCCTGGTGTTCGACCTTGGGCATGAGGGACTCCGGTATTCATCGGGCGGTGGAGGCGGCATGGCCGGCAAGAAGGCGGCGGAGCTGCCGCGCAAGGTGTACGAGAAGGAACTGCTGCGCCTGCAGACCGAGTTGGTGAAGCTGCAGGAGTGGGTGCGGGCGTCGGGCACCCGGCTGGTGGTCGTCTTCGAGGGACGGGACGCGGCGGGCAAGGGCGGCACGATCAAACGGGTCGCCGAACACCTCAATCCGCGCGTCGCCCGGATCGCGGCGCTCCCCAGGCCGACCGAGCGCGAGCGCACGCAGTGGTACTTCCAGCGGTACGTCGAGCATCTGCCGGCGGCCGGGGAGATCGTGCTGTTCGACCGGTCCTGGTACAACCGGGCCGGGGTCGAGCACGTGATGGGCTTCTGCACACAGGAGGAGTACCGGCTCTTCCTCCGCCAGTGCCCGATCTTCGAGCGGATGCTGGTCGAGGCCGGGGTCCTGCTGCGCAAGTACTGGTTCTCGGTGAGCGACACCGAGCAGCAGGAACGCTTCCGGCGCCGGCTGGACGACCCGCTGCGGCGCTGGAAGCTGTCCCCGATGGACCTGGAGTCGATCACCCACTGGGAGGCGTACTCCCGGGCGAAGGACGAGATGCTGGTGCACACCGACATCAGCGAGGCGCCCTGGTACGTGGTCGAGAGCGACGAGAAGCGCCGGGCGCGGCTGAACATGATCGCCCATCTGCTGGACTCCGTTCCGTACCGCGACGTTCCGCCGCCCGTCCTCGAGCTGCCGGAGCGGCCGAAGTCGACCGGCTACGTACGCCCGTCGCGTGATCTGCAGACCTACGTCCCCGACCACGCCGCGAGCCTCTGAGCAGCCGGCCATCCCTCTCACGCCCGCTCGGGTACGACCGCGACGGCGCAGGCGGAGTGGTGCAGCACCGTGTGGGCGACGCGCCCCAGCTGCAGTCCCGGGTGTCCCGGATTGCGCCGGGCACCGACCACCACCGGGTCCGCCTCGTGCGAGGCGTCCAGGAGGACCCTGCGGGCGGGACCCTCGACCGTGCGTCGGCGCAGGTCCACAGCCGCGGGTGCGTCGTTCAGTGCCTTGTCCAGGACCTCGGTGGCGTGCTGCTCGTGCAGCCGCGCGGGTTCACCGGCGAGCAGGGGGTGGTCGGTGGTCTCGTGCGCGGGGCACCGCCAGGCCCGTACGGTGTCCAGGGTCGTGTGGCGCAGCTTCGCCTCCTGGACGGCGAAGCGCAGGGCTGCGGAGTCCGTCGCCTTCTCGCCGATGCCCACGACGACCCGGCCGCGCGCGACCGGCCGGACCCGGTTGTCGTGGCTGCCGCGCAGCACGATCACCGGGCACTCCGCGTGGGCGGCGACGGTCAGGCCGACCGACCCGAGCAGCATCTCCACGAAGCCGCTGCGACCGCGGCTACCGAGCACCAGGGCGGCGGCGTCGCGTCCCTCGCGGACGAGTGCGTACTCGGGCTCCTCGGGCAGCACGTCGGTGGAGACCGCGACGTCGGGCCGGCGCAGACGGGCCCGCTGCGCGGCGGTCCGCACGATGTCCTCGGCCGTGACCTGCTCGGACGGCTCGCCGAGGTCCTGCGCGAGGGACTCCCCCTCGTAGCGCTCCCAGAGGGAGGCGTACACGAGCCGCAGCGGGAGCCCGCGCAGGGCGGCCTCGTCGGCCGCCCAGTCGGCGGCCCGCAGGCTGGGTTCGGAGCCGTCCACACCGACCACGATCGGGAGGACCACGGTGCTCACCGTCCCGCGTCCAGGTCGAAGACGATCCGGGCCTTGACCTCGCCGCGCAGCACCTCGTCGATGGAGTCGTTGACGGAGGCGAGCGGGCGGGCCTCGTAGATGACCTTGGTGCGGCCTGCGGCATGCAGCTGGAAGACCTCGGCGAGGTCCTGCCGGGTGCCGACGATCGAACCGATCACCGAGGTGCCGTTCAGGACGGTGTCGAAGATGGGGACGCGGACCGTGCCGTGCGCGGGCAGGGCGACCATGACCAGTTTGCCGCCGCGCCGCAGCCCGGAGTTGACGGCCTCGAAGGCCGCGTCGTTCACCGCGAGCGCGATCGCCGCGTGGGCGCCGCCGTGCCGCTTCAGCACCTCGCCGACGTTCTCCTTGCGGGCGTCGATCAGGATGTCCGCGCCGAGTTCGGCGGCCAGTTGGAGCTTCTCGTCGGTGACGTCGATCGCGGCGACCGTGGCTCCGGCGATCTTCGCGTACTGCACGGCGAGGTGGCCGAGGCCGCCGACGCCGGAGATCGCTACGAGCTGGGTGGGTTTGACGTCGGCGACCTTGAGCGCCTTGTACGTCGTCACGCCCGCGCAGGTCAGCGGCGCGGCGTCCAGGGCGGTGATCCCGTCAGGCACCGGCTGGGCGAAGTCTGCCCAGGCGAGCATCTTCTCGGCGTAGCCGCCGTCGCAGCCGTAGCCGGTGTTGATCTGCTGCTCGCACAGCGTCTCCCAGCCGGACAGGCAGTGCTCGCACCGCCCGCACGCCCTGCCGAGCCAGGGCACGGCGACCCGCTGCCCGACGGCCAGGTGGGTGACGCCGGTGCCGAGGGCCTCGACCAGGCCGACGCCCTCGTGCCCGGGGACGAAGGGCGGGTTCGGCTTGACGGGCCAGTCGCCGTGCGCCGCGTGGATGTCGGTGTGGCACAGCCCGGACGCCTCCACCCGGACGCGGACCTGGCCGGGGCCGGGCTCCGGGTCGGGGCGATCCTCGATGACCAGGGGCTCGCCGAACGCTCGTACGACCGCTGCCTTCATGGGTCTCTTCTCCTCGGAAGGGGTGATCGGGGGTGGGTCAGCTGTGGGGGACGACGGCGACGGGAGCGGTGGAGTGGTGCAGGACGGCCTGCGTGACGTGTCCGATGTGGGCGCCGAACGGGCTGCGCCGGATGCGCCGGCCCACGACCACGAGGGAGGACTCGCGGGAGGCTTCCACGACGTGGACGGCGGCGCTGCCGTAGCGGGACACCTCGACGACCTCGACGTCCGGGTACTTCTGCCGCCAGGGCCGCAGCGCCTCGGCCAGCGCCTCGGCGTCGTTGAGGGCCAGCGCCTCGTGCAGGGCGGGGTTGGCGGGCGCGCCGTACGCGTAATAGGGCGGCGGGTTCCAGCCGTGGACGACCCGCAGGGACGTTTCGCGGAGCAGGGCGGCGGCGAAGGCGAACTCGATCAGCGTCTCGTCCGGGTGCTCGACGTCGAGTCCGAGGACCACGGGCAGGAACGGGGTCGCGGCGGAGGGGATGCCCACCGGGTCCGGCTCGTGCTCGTCGGCGGCCACTTCCATCGCGCGGACCAGCACGACGGGGCGGTCCGCGTGCGCGACGGCGGACAGGCCCACGGAGCCGACCATGAACCCGCCGATCCCGCTGAGACCGCGCGAGCCCAGGACGAGCAGCTCGGCGCTCTTCGCGGTCTCGGCAAGGGCGTCACCCGGGTGTCCGGAGAGCTGCTCGCTGATCACCTCGACGCCGGGGTGGCGCAGGCTGATGCCCTCGGCGGCTTCGCGCGGTATGCGCTCGGTCCAGTGCTGCTGGGTCTCGGTTCCCAGGAGAGGCGCCTGAGCCATCGGCTCCGGGACCGGCTCCCAGACATGGACGATCTTCAATGGCAGGTCGCGCAGTTGCGCTTCGCGAGCCGCCCATTCTGCGGCGGCGCGGCTCTCGCGCGAGCCGTCGAGACCTACGGTGATGGTGCGGAGCATGATCTCCACCTCCTGGGGCGAGGGATCCGATTCCAGAGTCGTCTTCGAGGGGTTCCTCGTGCAGGGGCCACTGGTCCCGAATCGGGGCCGACCGACCCCCTGCACGGCTCGGCGCGGTGGGCCGGTTGCCGGGCCCATCGCGCCGTGGGTACTCAGCGAGGTGCTTTCGGAGCTCCGGTGCGGGTGCTCGTGCACGGCCATGGTCATGGTCATGATTCCCTTCGAGGGGTTCGGGTCGTACCTGACGTCGCTTACTCTCGCCCGCGGACCGGGATGGCAGCGGATGCCGAAGGTCCGCGCCCACGGGGCCGAACGGCCCTGCCTTCAGGGGCCGTTGGACTCGGTACGGCACCGCGGACCGCAGACCGTCCGCCGTGGTTCCGGGGCAGCCGACCTTGGCCGCCCGCCGCAGGTCATGGCCTACGCGGGCGTGGCCGACTGCCACCGGTCGCGGGCCTGCGGGCCTGCGGGCCTGCGGGCCTGCGGGCCTGCGGGCCTGCGGGCCTGCGGGCCTGCGGGCCTGCGGGCGATCCTTCCGGGGCTTGCCCTGTACCCCCTGTTCGGCTTCTCACGGCTGTTGTCGGTCGACCGGGACGATTCCGAGCCGCTCGTCCACCGCCACGACTCGCCACTGTCCTTCGCCGACGCGGAGGACTTCCGGCGTCCGCGCCCTGGCCGCCGTCGACGAACCGGGACAGAGCTTCCCGACGTCGCCGACGGCCGTGGCCGCGTACCGCAGGTGGCAGTACGTCGACGCGCTCGGCCGTGCCGAGCCCCGCGACGAATCCGGCCAGGGCGTCCAAAGGACCTCGGATCGTCGGTCCAGCCGGGGACCAGTACATAGCGGATCCGTATCGGAACGCCGAGGCGGTCGAGGCGGGTCGCGAAACCGAGGGTGGGGGCCGGCAGCTCGCCCTCGGTCCGGAAGTCGACGGCCGGCCCGGTCGCGTCCCGGAAGGCCTTCACCCGGGCGTGCTCGACCGCGGACAGGCTGTCCGCCGCGACGGACAGTCCCGCGATGCCGCAGGCCATGAAGCGGTGGACGGGGTGGTCGTGCAGCGCCATCTCGATGCGCTCGTAGGCGTACTTGTGGTCCGGGAGGTCCGTGCAGCCCCAACGCGTCGTGGACGCAGGCGAAATGGCGGGCGAGGCCTGATCGCATGTCCCTCCGCGGCACGCCGGAATCGACCGGTCGGTGCCGAATGGCCCGATCACTGGACCGTATGGCCCATGGAACTCGTCAAGGAACGGGCAGACGCTGGCCTTGGAAGTTCTCGTAGCCACGCAAGGGAGGCATGTCATGTACGCCACCTCCACACCCAGCATGCTGCGCTCACTGTCCGCCGCACACCGCGAGCGGCTCATGCGCCTCGCCCGGGAGGTTTCCATCCCCCAGGGAACGCGTCTGTTCGACGAGGGCGGACGCGCCGACCGCTTCTGGATCATCCGCACCGGCAGGGTCGATCTCGACATGCACGTGCCGGGCCGTCGGGCGGCCGTCGTCGAGAGCCTCTGCCACAACGAGCTGGTCGGCTGGTCCTGGCTGTTCCCCCCGCACGCCTGGCAGATGGGCGCCGAGGCGATGACACCGTTGCGGGCCTACGAGTTCGACGCCACGGCCGTCCGGTCCATGTGCCAGGACGACCCGGCCCTGGGCAACGACGTCAGCCAGTGGGTGGGCCAGGTCCTCGCCCACCGTCTGCGCTCGGCCAGGACCCGCCTCCTCGACCTGTACGCCCCCTACGGCGCCGGCAGCCTCATCTGACCCGGCCGGCCACGAACGGTTACCGAAGGAGTGGCCATGCACGGCACCCCGCACATCGTCAGCGATGTCATGACCCACACGGTCGCCGCGGTCGGTCGCAGGGCGGCCTTCAAGGAGATCGTGCAGCTGATGCAGGACTGGAAGGTCAGCGCCCTGCCCGTCATCGAGGGCGAGGGCCGGGTCGTCGGCGTCGTCTCCGAGGCGGATCTCCTGCCCAAGGAGGAGTTCCGCGACAGCGACCCCGACCGGTACACCCAGCTGCGCCGCCTGCCCGACCTGGCGAAGGCCGGCGCGGTCACCGCGGAGGAACTCATGACCTCCCCCGCCCTCACCGTCCGCCCGGACGCCACACTCGCCCAGGCCGCCCGCACCATGGCACGGGCGAAGGTCAAGCGACTCCCCGTGGTCGACGCCGTGGGCCTGCTCGAAGGCATCGTCAGCCGCGCCGACCTGCTGAAGGTCTTCCTCCGCACCGACGAGGAGATCGCCGAGGAGGTACGGCGCGAGGTCGTGTCCTGCCTGTTCCCCGCGCCGGTCTCCAGCGTGGGCGTGGACGTGCACGACGGCGTCGTGAAGCTCACCGGCCGGGTCCGGGACACCTCGCTGGTGCCGGTGGCGGCCCGGCTGGTCCGCGCCGTCGAGGGCGTCGTGGACGTGGACTTCGACCTCACACGGCTGCTGCCCGTGCCGGAGTAGGGCCGGTCGGCCCTGGTGCATCCGGCCCCGGCGCGTGATGATCGGAATCACGGACGGGTCGCAGTCTGTCCTCCTGCGGGGAACGAGGGGTCACATGCCACAGCCACGCACCTTCACCGAACAGAACCCGATCCGGGTGTTCCTGCTGGACGACCACGAGGTCGTCCGCCGCGGCCTGGCCGACCTGCTCGACACCGAGCCGGACATCACGGTGATCGGCGACGCGGGCACGGTCGACCACGCGCTCGCGCGCGGCCCCGCGCTGCGCCCCGACGTCGCCGTCCTCGACGTACGGCTGCCGGACGGCGACGGCATCTCGGTCTGCCGCGAGCTGCGCAGCCAGATGCCTGAGCTGGCCTGTCTGATGCTGACCTCGTTCGACGACGAGGAGGCCCTGCTCGACGCGATCATGGCCGGCGCCTCCGGCTATGTCCTCAAGCAGATCAAGGGATCCGACCTGGTCTCGGCCGTCCGCACGGTGGCCTCGGGCCAGTCGATGCTCGACCCCGCGACCACGGCCCGCCTGATGCGCTCGCTGCGGGCCGACCCTGTGGAGACTCCCGCCGTGCCGTCCGAGCTGGCGAGCCTGTCCCCGCGTGAGCGGGACATCCTGGCGCTGATCGGCGACGGGCTGACCAACCGGGAGATCGGCAAGAAGCTCTACCTGTCCGAGAAGACCGTCAAGAACCACATCTCCCGCCTTCTGGCCAAGCTGGGCGTCCAGCGCCGGGTCCAGGCCGCCGTCCTCGCCTCCCACCTGGAGCAGCCGGAGGCGGCCGAACACCGCGCCAAGTGACGAGGACGGGCCCATCGGGACCACCTGATGGACCGGACGGTCCCTGGAGACGTCGGTCTCCGCTGCCGTGACAGCCCCGTCGATCCACAACACGCAGCCCTGGCGCTTCCGGCTCGACGCGGACACGGCCACGCGGCAGATCCGCGCGGCCACGGACCGTGGGCCGCGGCACACCGACCCGGTCGGCCGCGCCCTCCACCTCTCGGTCGGGTGTGGCTGGTGTCGACAACGGTCGTGATCAGTACAGCCGGCGCCGATCGCAGCTCAAGTCCCGCTCGGGAAGCCGCCCCGTGGCGAAGTAGGCGTTGACGGTCCCGTCCACGCACGCGCTGCCGACATAGCCGTACACCCCGTGCTGATCCGCACCCCGCAGGGTGACGAGACGGGAGCTGGGCCACCTGCGGTGCAGGGCCAGGGCGTTGTCGTAGGTGTCACGCGGGTCGCCGGTGGCGTTGACGAGCAGTGCCGGGAAGTCGTCCGCGACGGTGGTGGGACGCTCACGCGGCGGGGCCCAGAAGGCGCAGGGGGTGATGTTGTGCGTGGCGGGGCCGAACAGCGGGTCCAGGGTGCGGGAACGCTGGACGTCGCGCCAGTAGACCTCCGGGTCGCGCGAGTCGGGCACATCACCGCACAGGATCGCCGTCTGCGCGCTGCCGTAGGGCGACGCGGCGCTGGTGAGCACGAACTTCAGTACCTCCGTGAAGGCCGGTGACGGGGTGACCCGGCCTCCCTCGGCGGCCCGGCGCATCTCACGTACGGCCTGTGCGAGGTTCCCGAAGTCCGTGTCGTTGTCCAGGGAGAGGCCGGCCATGAGGAGGGGCGGCACGATGTGTTCGTCCAGCCGGAACTCGCCCAGCTTCAGCGGTCGGCGTGCCGCTGCGGCCTGGACGCGGTCCACGACGGCCAGCACTGTGCCCCGCGTGCGTCCCAGCCCGTAGGTGGCGTCCCGGGCGGCGGCCCAGGAGGCCCAGTGCTCCAGCGCCCGGCGGTTGGCCGTTTCGGCGCCGCGCAGCAGCCGCGGAGAGTAACGCGAGGCGTCCATCGCGCCGTCGATGACCATGCGGTCGGTGCGGCCGGGGAACATCGTGACGTAGACCTGGCCGAGGTAACTGCCGTAGGAGTAGCCCAGGAAGGAGATCCGCCGCTCGCCGAGCGCGGCCCTGATGACGTCCATGTCGCGGGCTGTGTCACGGGTGGTGACGTACGGCAGCACATCGGCCGCGTGCTGCCGGCAGAGGGTGGCAAGGTTCCGGGCGAAGGCGGTCATGCGGTCGAATCCGGCACGGTCGACACCGGCGCTGCGGAAGTAGCTGCCCGTCGGCCAGTGGCAGTCCAGCGGCGTACTGCGGCCCACAAAGCGGGGGTCCACCCCGATGATGTCGTAGCGAGCGCCGACGTCCTTCATGGTCCGACGGATCCAGGGCGCATCGCCGAGAGTCTCGCCGCCGGGGCCGCCGCTGTTGAGGAGAAGGGCGCCGACGCGGTGGGCGGTGTCGGTGGCCCGGATCCGGGAGATGGCCACCGTGATGGTACGGCCGCCTGGGGCTGCGTAGTCCAGCGGCACGGTGACGTCGGCGCACTGGGCGCCCGCCTGCTGCAGTTCGTTGCCAAGGGCGTCCTGCGGGCCGAGCACACAGCTCTTCCAGCTCAGGCGCTGTCGGTGGAAGGGAGCGAGGGGGTTGGGGGTGTCTCGGGCGGCGGTGGCTGCGGCAGCCCTGGTGGCCGTATGTGTCGCTGTGGCTGCCACATCCGTCGCGGTCGGCAAGGTCAGGCCGAGCGCGGCCACCAGAGCCGGGACGGCCGTCCTGGGAACACGGATCAAGGGTGGGTCCTCCTGGTAAGCGGGCGAGTGCAGAACGCGCTCTGGACGACGTCGAGAAAGGCCTGGTCGGCCTCGAGCGTGGCTGGCACCTCGGTGAGCACGACGGCCACCGCGCGCCCGCCGGGTCCGACGGCTGTGAACGCGCGGTGGCCACCCGGCACGGTCCCGGCGTGGCCCCACCACCGGCCTCCGCAGCGAAGCGGGGTGGAGACGAGACCGAGCCCGTAGCGGGCACCAGGCCAGAGGCGGTCGGGATCGGCGGTCACCGTCTGCCGCATCGCCGCGAGCTGGGCCGGGGGCAGCAGACGGCCGCCCACCAGCGCCGTGGCGAAGCGTCCCAGGTCGGCAAGGGTGGACACGAGCGCACCGCCCACCCCGGCGAAGGTCGTGTTCCACTCCGTGCCGTCGCTGCGGCGACCGTAGTCGGTGAAGTAACTGCGCGAGTGCGGGCCTTGAATGCGGGTGCGGTCACCCGGCCAGTAGGTGTCCTGCAGCCCGAGCGGGCGCAGAACGCGGCGGGTGATCTCCGCTTCCGGGGTATGACCGGTGACCGCCCTGATGATCATCCCGGCGATGATGTAGTTGGTGGTGGCGTAGTGCCAGGCCGCGTCCGGCGGCGGCAGCTCGAGAGCCCGGGCGACGAGCTGGTCCGACTCGAAATGGCGGTAGCGCTGCCGTTCCGGGTACTGCCACTCCGGGGCTTCCAGGTAGTCGGGCAGACCGCTGGTGTGCTGCAGGAGCTGCCGCACGGTGATGCGACGGCCCTCATAGCTGCCCGTCCGGATCAGTCCCGGCAGGTATCGGTCGACCGGGGCGTCCAGCGACAGGCGGCGCTCGGCCGCGAGCTGGAGCACGACGGTCGCGGTGAACGTCTTGGTGACGCTTCCGGCGCGGAACCGGTCAGTGATGTTCATGGGGCGGCCGGTGCCCAGATCGGCCGTACCGGCCGACGCGGACCAGCGCCCGCAGTCCCTCTCCGAGCCGTCCCGGCCTTTCCCGGTCACCACCCGCTCCTCGGTGACCAGGACGGCAGCCCCGGCGATCCGGTGCTCCCCCACCAGCTCGCGCAGCTCGCTGCGCAGCCCCTCACCGGCTGCGCAAAGCGGCTCGCTCCCCGAGGCGAGAGGCAGCGGACGCGCGCCGGACACCGAGGCCGCGGCCAGTACCAGCACCGCGGACACGAGCACGGCCCCCATACGTGTCACCACAAACGGCAGGGGTGTCATGTCCAGCCACGTTAGGCACCGACCCCGACCGCACAGTCAGGCTGCCTGGTGTGTCGTCACGGCATCAGCCTCCCGGGCGTACGCGGCAAAGCGGCGGCGCGGTCGGTGTAGTCAGGTCTCACCGACTGTGCGGACCCCTCGCAGCGTGTGCGCAGCCGCGCTCCTTGGACGAAGAACCGGCTCGCTGCTCAGCGCGCCGACGTTTGCGGGCGCGGGCCTGCACACTCAGTCGGGTGCGGAGAGGCCCGGGCTGGAGACGTCCCCCTCACCGGTATCTGGCACGCAGCCAGGATTTCAGGGACGCTCGGTTGAGTGGGCCGCAACAGGCTTCCCCGCGCCGCCAGGCCTGCTTGGAATGGGGAACACCTGAGCTTGTTCCGCTTTGACGGACACCATCGGTGTGGTGGTCAGGCTGCGAGTGCGGTCTCGTAGTCGGCGGGACTGCGGTAGCCGAGACTGCTGTGCAGTCGGTGCAAGTTGTACCAGCCCTCGATGAAGTCGAAGATCGCGGTGCGGGCGGCGGCCCGGCTGTGCCAGGGTCTCGTGTCGAGCAACTCCCTTTTGATGGTGGCGAAGAACGACTCGGCGAGCGCGTTGTGACCGTCTCGCTTCTCCGCCTCGATGAACGGGTGCACCGTCACCGGGTCTCCCTCGCGAAGAAAGCCGTCTTAGATTCAACCGGTCAAGGCAACACTCTCGGCGCAACGCGGCCAGCTCCTCGCGTTCACTGCTGGTCAGGCCATCGCGTTCGCCCGCGTCGACCTCGGCCTGGCTGACCCACAGCCGCACCGCGGTCTCGGTCAGGTCGAAGTCCTTGGCGATCTGACCGACCGAGCGGTCACCGCGCCGGCACAGCTCGACTATCTCGGCCTTGAACTCCAGCGTGAACGAACGGCGAGGCCGAGGCTTCTTCTTCCCCATGCTCTCCATGACGGACATCCTTCCGGGGCAGAACCCCTGATCTCGGATGTCCGTCAAAGCGGATCAAGCCCAGAGCCTCCCGACGGACACATCGCACGGACCGGGCCACGCGTCATGCCCGAACTCGGTGTTACGGATGCGTTCCGAACTCTTGACGACGGCCTTATGACTGCGTAGACATGACACCGCAGACATGACTGCGTAGCCAGTCAGGGGCGACTCTGACATCATCGGGCTCTGCATCCGGCCATCGGGAGACACCATGACGCGAGGGACAGCACGGAGCGGCAGTACCCCGGCTCCGCGCAGCGTGGACGTGGCCCGCCTGGCCGGGGTCTCCCAGAAGACGGTGTCGAGAGTCTTCAACGACGAGCAGTACGTCTCCGCCGAGGTCCGCCGACGCGTCCTCGAAGCCGCCGAAGAGCTCGGCTACCGGCGCAACAACGCCGCCCGGGCACTGGCCTCCGGACGCACCCGCTCCATCGGAGTGGTGACCCTGGGCACGGCCCTGTACGGCCCCGCCTCACTGCTCATGGGTGTCGAGCGGGTCGTCCGGGACACGGGCTACGCGCTGCGCGTGGTCAACACGATGGAAGGCGACCCGGCGGGCGTGGCCGGTGCCGTGGACTCGCTCCTCGATCAGGGCGTGGACGGCATCGTCATCTCCGAACCGATCGACGAGGACGGTACCGAAGGAGCCGGCGGAGACACTCCCCTCCGCATCGACGTTCCGGTCCTCGTCCTCGGCGCGCCACCGCCTGTCACCGCACCCATGGTGCTGACCGCCGGGGGCGGCGCCGACCTGATGGCCCACACCGCCACCGAGCACCTGCTGGACCTCGGCCATCGGACGGTCCACCACCTGGCCGGTCCACAGCGGTGGTACGCCGCACGGGACCGCCTCGAAGGATGGCGGGCGACGCTGACCGCCCACGGCAGGGCCGTACCGCCGGCCGTCGAGGGCGACTGGTCGGCCGCGTCCGGATACCGGGCGGGGCGCGAACTTGCCGAAGACAGTGACGTCACCGCGGTGTTCGCCGCCAACGACGACATGGCGATCGGCCTGATCCGCGCCCTGACCGAGGCCGGACGACGGGTGCCGGAGGACGTCAGCGTGGTCGGCTTCGACGACATTCCGGTCGCCGCCTATGTGAGTCCTCCTCTGACCACGGTGCGGCAGCCGTTCGACGCCGTTGCGCAGGAGGGACTCAAGCGTCTGGTGCATGCCATCGAGAACCCGGGCGCAGATGCTTTACCGACGAGCAACCCACCGGTCGACCTCATCATCCGCGCCTCGACCGCGCCACCGCCGAGCCGGACGACCCCAGCTCATGGCCGGCGTACCGCCTCCCGTTCCCTCGGGGATCCGGACCATCCGCCGCTCCCGAACGGAGGTCCGTCCTCCCGCCACTGAACAACACCGGTCAGCCCGGACCGCAGGGCCTCAAGGCCGGCGCGTGACCCCAGGGACGAGCCACTTGTTCCGGTCACGTGCCGCCCCTCCAGGCGCCCCACCATGCGATCGACGCAGGGGCGCCCCTGAACCCAGCAGACGCTGAGCCACGTCTCCACACTGTCTCTGCCTCTGCTCCACCCCCTTCCTCCTCGGCCGCGACAGCCACCTCCGCACACGGAACGCTCGCCGGCCGGGTCCCTGAGGACACGCACCCGACCCCATCGGCGTTCGAGCCCCGGTCGGTGCGTCCGCGCCTCTCCTCCACCACGCCTGCGCACGCCCTTGCGGGCGTGCCGTCATCTTCGCCACCGGCGGGAGTTCACCATGCTCAGAAGCACGTCCGCAGCAATGTCCGGCCCCTCCCCGATGAGCCGTCGGCTGTTCCTCACCACCACGGGCGCCGTGTCGCTCGGCGTCACCCTCGCCGCATGCGGCGGCAGTGACTCCGGCGGCTCGTCCGCGTCCGCCAAGCAGGTCAGCCAGGCCGACATCGACAAGGCGATGAAGACGCCGACCGAGCTGACGTTCTGGACGTGGGTCCCGAACATCGACAAGGAGGTCGCGCTCTTCGAGGCGAAGTACCCGGCCGTCAAGGTCAAGGTCGTCAACGCCGGCCAGGGCACGCCCCAGTACACCAAGCTGCGCACGGCGCTGAAGGCCGGCAGCGGCGCCCCGGACATGGTGCAGATCGAATTCCAGGCCATCCCCACCTTCACGATCACCAACAGCCTGCTCGACCTGCGTCCTTACGGCGCCTCCGCGCTCAAGGACAAGTTCGTCGACTGGACTTGGCAGCAGGTCAGCGGTAGCAAGGGCGAGGTGTGGGCGATCCCCCAGGACACCGGACCGCTCGGCATGCTGTACCGCAAGGACATCTTCGACAAGCACGGCATCCAGGTCCCCACGACCTGGGACGAGTTCGCCGCCGCGGCCCGCAAGCTGCACAAGGCCGACCCCGACGTCTACCTGACCAACCTCGCGTCCAGCCAGGTCGCCGCCTGGCACGGTCTGCTGTGGCAGGCGGGCGCCAAGCCGTACGTGATGTCCGGCAAGAGCGACATCACCATCGGCGTCGACGACGCCGTCTCCAGGAAGCTCGGCGCGTACTGGGGCGGCCTGGCCCAGGAAGGGGTTGTCAGCACCGACCCCGACTTCACCGACGGCTGGTACGCCGGGTTCAACAAGGGCAAGTACGCCACCTGGATCACCGCCGCCTGGGGACCGGCCTTCCTCTCCGGCTCCGCCAAGGCCACCGCCGGCAAGTGGCGAGCCGCCCCCCTCCCGCAGTGGGACGCGTCGAAGCCGAGCTCGGGCAACTGGGGCGGTTCGACCACCGCGGTCATCCGCTCGACCAAGAACCCCATCGCGGCGGCGATGTTCGCGCAGTTCCTCAACAGCGACCCGGCCAGCGCGAAGATGTTCGCCACCGAGCAGTTCTTCTTCCCCGCCACCAAGGCCCTCCTCGCGGACCCCACGTTCACCGGCGACGCGCCCGCCTTCTACGGCGGCCAGAAGGTCAACCAGGTCTTCGCCGACATCAGCTCCACCGTCAACTCCTCCTTCCAGTGGCCCCCGTTCCTCGACCAGGCGGCGACCGACTGGACCGAGACCGTCGGCAAGTCCCTCGCCGACAGGACCGACACCGTCCGCGCCCTCGGCAGCTGGCAGACGCGGCTCACCACGTACGCCAAGAACCAGGGCTTCACCGTCAAGACAACGTGACGGCCCGGGTCCCGTGCGGCGGCGCGGGACCCTCCCCACTCACCGGCACCAGTCCCCCCCTCTCAGAAAGGCCCGATGATGACTGCCACGACCGCGGCCTCCCCCAAAGGCAGGCGACGAGACGGGCCGACACGTCTGCGGCCCGGTGGCGCGCGTCGTCACCGGGCGGCGGGACCGCTGTTCGTCGCACCGTTCATGGTGCTGTTCCTTCTGCTCTTCCTCGCTCCCCTCGGCTACGCCGCCTATCTCAGCCTGTTCCAGGAGCGCCTGATCGGCGGCACGGCGTTCGTCGGCCTCGACAACTACCTACAGGCGCTCAAGGATCCGCTCCTCATCCATGGCATCGGACGCGTCGCCCTGTTCTTCGTGATCCAGGTCCCCGTGATGCTGGTACTGGCCCTGGTGTTCGCACTCGCGCTCGACAGCGGCCTCCTGCGGCTCGCCCGGGTGATCCGGCTGGGCATCTTCGTCCCGTACGCCGTGCCCAGCGTGGTCGCCGCGCTCATGTGGGGCTACCTGTACGGCCCCGACTTCGGCCCGTTCGCCCAGCTCAGCCGGAAGCTGGACCTGCCGGTCCCGCACTTCCTCAGCGACGGCTGGATGCTCGGCAGCCTGGCGAACATCGTGACCTGGGAGTTCGTCGGCTACAACATGATCATCCTGTATGCCGCGCTGCGCACCATCCCCGCCGAGCTGTACGAGGCGGCCGCCATGGACGGGGCCGGTGCCTGGCGCGTCGCCTGGTCCATCAAGCTCCCCGCGCTCCGGCCGGCGCTGATGCTCACCCTGCTGTTCTCCGTGATCGGCAGCTTCCAGCTGTTCAACGAACCGAAGCTGTTGATGAGCATCGCCCCGGACGTGATCAGCAGTTCCTACACCGCCAACCTCTACTCCTACACTCTCGCCTTCACCGGCCAGCAGCTCAACTACGCGGCCACGGTGTCCTTCCTCCTCGGCCTCGTCATCGTGATCGTCTCCTATGCCGTCCTGCTCACCGCGAACCGCCGGAGGACACCGTGACGACCGCGATCCCGACAGCGAAGGCCGCCACCGTGACGGATCCGCCTCCCGCCGCACCGGCTCGGCGACGGTCCGCCGGCCACCGCCGCAGTACCCCACTGACCATCGCCATGCTGGCCGTCCTGGCGTACTTCCTGCTGCCCCTGTTCTGGCTGCTGGTCGCCTCGACCAAGAGCACCCAGGACCTCTTCAACAGCTTCGGCCTGTGGTTCTCGCACGCCCCGCAGCTGCTGACGAACGTCAAAAAGACCTTCACCCAGGACGACGGCGTCTTCGTGCACTGGCTGCTCAACACGGTCATGTACGCCGGCGTGAGCGCCCTCGGCGCCGCGCTGCTGGCGGCCGCCGGCGGGTACGGGTTCGCCAAGTTCCGCTTCCGCGGCGACCGGTTCGGCTTCAACCTCGTGCTCGGCGCCGTCATGGTCCCGGCCACCGCCCTGGCGATCCCGACCTATCTGCTCTTCGCGAAGGCCGGCCTGGTCAACACCCCCTGGGCGATCATCCTGCCCTCCCTCGTCAACCCCTTCGGCCTCTACCTGATGCGCGTCTACGCCGAGGACGCCATCCCGGACAGCCTCCTGGAGGCCGCCCGCATCGACGGGGCGGGAGAGGCCCGGATCTTCTTCCGGATCGCGCTGCGGCTGCTCGCGCCGGGCCTGGTGACGGTCCTGCTGTTCACGCTGGTGGCGACCTGGAACAACTACTTCCTGCCGCTGATCATGCTCAACGACCCGAATCTGTACCCCGTCACGGTCGGCCTCTCCTCCTGGGCCGCGCAGGCACAGAACGGGGGAGCCGGCGCCAGCAGCGACATGCTCGCGCTCGTCGTCACCGGCTCTCTCATCTCGATCCTTCCCCTGGTCGTGGCCTTCCTCCTGCTGCAGCGCTACTGGCAGAGCGGCCTCGCCGCCGGCGGCGTCAAGCAGTAGGGCACGCAGCCCTCGCACCACTCCCTGTCTTCTTCGGAGGTTCCCCTCATGGCGGTTCTGCCTGCCCGCGTCCTGTTCGGCGCCGCGTACTACCACGAGTACCAGCCTTATGAACGGCCGGACGAACGCCTCAAGACCGACCTCGACCTGATGGCCGACGCCCATGTCACGGTCATCCGGGTCGGCGAGTCGGTGTGGTCGACCTGGGAACCGGAGAACGGCCGCTTCGACCTCGACTGGCTCCAGCCGGTCCTCGACGGCGCCCACGAGCGCGGCATCTGCGTCGTCCTCGGCACACCGACCTACGCGGTACCGCCGTGGCTGGCCCGCCAGTACCCGGAGATCACCGGTGAGCGGCGCACCGGTGAGCGCATCGGCTGGGGCGCCCGCCAGGAGGTCGACTTCACCCACCCCGCCTTCCGGTTCCACGCCGAGCGGGTCATCCGCAAGATCGTCGCCCGCTACGCCGACCACCCGGCCGTCATCGGCTTCCAGGTCGACAACGAGCCGGGCCTGGAGCTCTTCCACAACCACGGCGTCTTCCAGCGCTTCACCGACCACCTGCGCGCCAAGTACGGCGACGTCGAGACCCTCAACCGCGAATGGGGCCTGGTCTACTGGTCGCACCGGCTGTCCACCTGGGCCGATCTGTGGACTCCGGACGGCAACGCACAGCCGCAGTACGACGTCGCCTGGCGGGCGTTCCAGGCCGACCAGTGCACCGAGTTCATCGGCTGGCAGGCCGACATCGTCCGCGAGTACGCCCACCCCGAGCAGTTCGTCACCACCTGTATCTCCTACAAGCGGCCGGCGGTGGAGGACGACGAGCTGACCGACCGCCTCGACATCGCCTCCGGCAACCCTTACTACGGCATGCAGGACGATCTGCTGCTGCCCGACCCCACGCCCGACGACCACGAGCAGATCTGGAAGACGACCGGTGTCTGGGCGCTGTACCAGACCGCCGACTGGATGTTCTCCTCCCGCCAGGAGCCGTTCCTCGTCACCGAGACCAACGCGGGTTCCATCGGCATGCCGTGGGACAACCGCCCCGCGTACGACGGACAGTGGCGCCAGGCCGCCTGGGCTCTCGTCGGCCGTGGGGCCCGCATGATCGAGTACTGGCACTGGCACACCCTGCACTTCGGCGCGGAGACCTACTGGGGCGGCATCCTGCCCCACACCGGACAGCCCGGTCGCACCTACGCCGAACTCGCCCGCTTGGGCGCGGAGTTCGACGCCGCCGGCCCGCTGGTGGCCGGGCTCGAACCGGACGCCGACATCACGATGGTCTACTCGACGCCGAGCAAGTGGCTCATGAAGAAGTACCCGCCGCTCTCGACCCCTGACGGCGAGCCCGCCCCGGAGGCCTACCACCGCATCTTCGACCCCTTCTACCGGGGCGCGTTCGACGCCGGCCGCCAGGTGCGCATCGTCCACGCCCGCCAGCTGCACGACCCCCGCGGCGAACGGGAGGGCCTGCCCCCGGAGGAGGCCGCCCGCCGTCACCCCGTCCTCGTCGTCCCGGGGCTGTACATCGCCGCCGACTCGACGCTCGACTGGTTCGCGGCCTACGCCCACGCCGGCGGTCACCTGGTTCTCGGCCCGCGCACCGGCTACGCCGACCACGAGGCGAGGGCCCGGCACGAGCCGGCTCCCGGACGGCTGGTCGAGGCCGCGGGCGTCCATTACGACGAGTTCAGCAACCTCCTCCAGGCTGTCCCCCTCCGCACCGCGCCCGACAGCCCGCTGAAGCTCCCGCAGAACGCGACGGCGACCCAGTGGGCCGACGGCCTGACCGTCGGCGACGCCGACGTGCTTGCCGCCTACGATCACCCGCACTTCGGCCGCTGGCCCGCCATCACCACACGCAGCCACGGTGCCGGCCGCGTCACCACCGTCGGCACCGTCCCGGGCCGCGACCTCGCCCGGGCACTGGCCGCCTGGATGGCACCGGCCTCCCGCAACGCTTGGCGGGACCTCCCGGAATCCGTCACCGCCACGACCGGCACGTCACCCGACGGCCGCCGGGTCCACATCGTCCACAACTGGAGCTGGGAGCCGAAGAGCGTCCCCGCCCCGGTGGACCTCTCCGACGCCCTGGACAGCGCGTCCGTCCCCGCGGGCGCGGCGCTGGACCTCGGCCCGTGGGACGTGCGCGTTCTCGTCGCCACCGACGCCGACAGCGCGCCGGCTCCCGAAACAGCCGACCGATCCTGATCCATCCCCTGAGGAGGGGCCATGCACAGAAGAAGGCTTGGACGAGCCCTCACGACCTTCGCGGCGGCATCCGCGATCCTCGCGATACCCATGGTCACTGCGCAGGCATACGACCCGACGGGCGGAACCCTCTACCAGCTCGGCAGCGAGCCGTGCCTGAAGGGGCGGGGCAACTGCGCGATCTACCCCAAGTCGGCCCAGCTGCCGAGCGGACGTCTGGTCGCGTCGTTCGAGAAGTCCACGGTCGTGACGGCGTCGGGAAGCGCCGACGGACAGACCCTCCCGGTCTACAAGAGCGACGACGACGGCACGTCATGGCAGCCGCTGTCCGAGGTCAAGGCTCCGGCATACCTTTCCAAGGATCCCCGATACGCGAAGTACACGAGCAACTGGACCAACCCGTACCTCTACGTCCTTCCGGAGAAGGTCGGCAAGCTCAAGAAGGGCTCGCTGCTCCTGGCCAGTGTCGTCTCGGGGGACGACTACTACTACAAGGAGCACAAGGCGTCCGACCCGAACTGGACGCCGAACAACGACGGTGACCGCAAGGACATGGCGATCGCCCTGTACTCCAGCGATGACGAGGGCAAGACCTGGGAGGTCGTCAACGTCATCGCCACCGGCGGCTGGCAGGGCGGCAGCGCGGGCGCGGTCGGCCGGAACATCGCGAGCGCCAACACGAACAAGCAGGTGGATCCCCTCTGGGAGCCGTACCTGATGGTCTACAAGAACAAGCTCGTCTGCTTCTACTCCGACGAGAACGACTACACCGGCTTCGACCCGGTCACCGGCGTCCCGACCCTCGACCCCGCCAACGACACGGCCGCGGACTCGCACGGTCAGATCCTCGTCCACAAGACCTGGAACGGGAACAACAAGAACTGGAGCGCTCCCGTCGTCGACGTCGCCGGCTCGACCCAGGACATGGGCGGCGGCAAGACGGAGATCGGCGGCGGCCGGCCGGGCATGACGAACGTCGTCCGCACCACGGACGGAAGGTGGCTGCTCACCTTCGAGTACTGGGGCGGTGGCGCCAACACCAGGTACGTGCTCGCGGACGATCCCCTGAAGTTCTTCCGCGGCTCCCCCACGGGCATGGGTGTCACGTCGCTGCCGGTCATCGCCGGTTCCCGGCCTCTCGCGACCGGCGGCAGTCCGGTGATCATCCAGCTTCCCGACGGCCGTCTGGTCTACAACGCGGCAGGCAGCGGCGACGTCTGGGTCAACGACAGCGGACGCGGCGACGGCGTGTGGACGGAGTACCAGACCACCTCACCCGCCGGCTACAGCCGCAACCTCCAGTACGTCGACGGCACCGGCCGCATCGCCATACTCAACAACCAGGGCACCTCGACGATCGCCTACGCCGAGGTCGACCTCGGTCACTCGGCGGGCGCCTACTACCAGCTGGTCAACCGCAGGACCGGCCAGGTGATCGGTACGGGCAACAAGACCAACGATGCGAACCTCGGCAACGGGGACGTACCCGACGTCGCCCTCGAGGACGCCGGCGCGGCGGCGAACAGGGACACCCAGTACTGGCACATCGTGACCGAGCCGGACGGCGGTGTCACTCTGCTCAACAAGTCCGGCGGCAGGGCGGCGGCCATCTGGACCGGCAACGCGACGGCCGGCCAGAAGATCGGCCAGTGGGTCGACAACAGCAACACCGGCAGCTGGAACCTCGTCAAGACCAGCGACGGCTTCTACAAGCTCCAGTCCGTCAAGAACACCAGCCTGTACCTCACCGGCACGACCGCCGGAGCGCAGCTCACCCTGCAGACCGCACTCACCGACGGCTCCCAGGACTGGGAACTCGTCCAGTAGACAGTCGGGGCCCGGCCGCCGAGTCGCGCACATGGGACGTACACGTCCCCGTCTCCGCCCGCACCAGCGCCTGCCCCCCTCACTCACCGTCCGGCTGTGTGAGCAGGTTGCCGGGCGGACCCACAGAGCAGGTCATCTCGCCGGTGACCGAAGACCCCGGGCATCACCGTGGTCATCCTCAGAAGGAGGAGCTATGCAGAGAAAAGCCCTAGGAAAGGCGCTGGGAACCTTCGCTGCGGCGTCCGCGCTGCTGGCCGTACCCGCCTCCGGTGCGCAGGCGTACAACCCGAGCGGCGGAACCCTCTACCAGTTGGGCAGCGAGCCGTGTCTCAAGGGGCGGGGCAACTGCGCGATCTACCCCAAGTCGGCCCAGCTGCCGAGCGGACGTCTGGTCGCGTCGTTCGAGAAGTCCACGGTCGTGACGGCGTCGGGAAGCGCCGACGGACAGACCCTCCCGGTCTACAAGAGCGACGACGACGGCACGTCATGGCAGCCGCTGTCCGAGGTCAAGGCGCCCGCGTACATCTCCAGCGACCCGCAGTACGCGAAGTACACGAGCAACTGGACCAACCCGTACCTCTACGTCCTTCCCCAGGACGTCGGGAACCTGAAGCAGGGCACCCTGCTCCTCGCGACGGTCGTCTCGGGCGACGACTACTACTACAAGGAGCACAAGGCGGCCGACCCGAACTGGACGCCGAACAACGACGGTGACCGCAAGGACCTGGCGATCGCCCTGTACTCCAGCGATGACGACGGCGCGAGCTGGAAGATCGTCAACGTCGTCGCGTCAGGCGGCTGGCAGGGCGGCAGCGCCGGGGCGGTCGGCCAGAACATCGCGAACGCCAACACCAACCGGCAGGTGGATCCCCTCTGGGAGCCATATCTGATGGTCTACAAGGGCCAGTTGGTCTGCTACTACTCCGACGAGAACGACTACACCGGCTTCAACGCGACCACCGGCGTCCCGACCCTCGACCCCGCCAACGACACCGCCACGGACTCCCTCGGCCAGATCCTCGCGCACAAGACCTGGGACGGCCGCAGCGCGAACTGGAGCTCACCCGTCGTCGACATCGCCGGCCTGACCCAGGACATGGGCGGCGGCAAGACGGAGATCGGCGGCGGGCGGCCCGGCATGACGAACGTCGTCCGCACCACGGACGGCAAGTGGATGATCACCTACGAGTACTGGGGCGGCGGAGCCAACACCCGGTACCAGATCGCCAACGACCCGCTGAAGTTCTACACCGGCTCGGCCACCGGCACGGGGGTCAACTCACTGCCGGTCGACACCGGTTCGCACCCTCTGACGATGAACGGCAGCCCGGTCCTCATCAGGCTCCCCGGCGGCCGCCTGGTCTACAACGCGGCGGGTAGCGGCAACGTCTGGGTCAACGAGAGCGGACGCAGCGACGGTACGTGGAAGGAGTACCAGACGACCTCTCAGGGCGGCTACAGCCGCAACCTCCAGTACGTCGAGGGCACCGGCCGGGTCTCGATCCTCAACAACCAGGGGACGTCCACGCTGAAGTTCGCCGAGATCGATCTCGGTCACAGTGACGGCGCCTACTACCAGCTGGTCAACCGGAAGACGGACCAGGTGATCGGCACCGGGAACAAGACCAACGACGCCAACCTCGGCAACGGCGACGTCCCCGACGTCCGGCTGGAGGCCCCGGGATCGGCGGCCAACGCGGACACCCAGTTCTGGCACGTCGTGACCGAGCCGGGCGGCGGTACGACCCTGCTGAACAAGGCGGGCGGACGCGCGGCGGCCATCTGGACCGGCAACGCGACGGCCGGCCAGAAGATCGGCCAGTGGGTCGACAACAGCAACACCGGCAGCTGGAACCTCGTCAAGACCAGCGACGGCTTCTACAAGCTCCAGTCCGTCAAGAACACCAGCCTGTACCTCACCGGCACGACCGCCGGAGCGCAGCTCACCCTGCAGACCGCACTCACCGACGGCTCCCAGGACTGGGAACTCGTCCAGTAGGTCCCCTGTCCCACAGGACCTGGCACCCAGCAGTCGGGGCCCGGCGACGAGTCGGGTCCCGACGGGACCTCTACCGAAAGAAAGGTGGTTCGGCGGTGGATGCCGAACTCAAGGAACCCGCGCACTCCGACGCCTGCGTCGTCGGAGTCGATTACGGGACGTTGTCGGGGCGGGCGGTGGTGGTGCGTGTCGCCGATGGCGCCGAACTGGCCTCGGCGGAGCATTCCTACGCCCATGCGGTCCTGGACC
>NZ_JBHSFK010000033.1:0-129265 GCF_042653945.1 Streptomyces vulcanius
AGGACCTCGCACCGGCCCGCTCGATGGCCCGCCATCCGCTCTTCCAGGTCATGCTCGCCTTGCAGAACAACGCCCAAGCCGTCCTCGACCTGCCCGGTATCGACGCCGCACCGCTACCCGCCGGCGAACCGGTGGCCAAGTTCGACCTGTCCTTCACCCTGGCCGAAACCTTCCACACCGACACCGACACCGACACCGATACCGGTACTGGTACTGGTAGAGGTAATCGTGCGGCCGGTCTGCACGGTGGTATCGACTACGCCCTCGACCTGTTCGACCGCGAAACGGTGGAGACCCTGGCCGAACGGTTCGTCCGGGTCCTGGACACCGTCACCGCCAATCCCCACCAGCACATCACCGCCATCGAGGTCCTGGACCCGGCGGAGCGGAAGAAGATCCTGGTCGAGTGGAACGACACCGCCCGGGAGGTGCCCGCTGCGACGCTGCCGGAACTGTTCCAGACCCAGGCCGCCCGCACCCCTGACGCGACCGCGGTGGCCTTCGCCGGCGCTGAGGTGACTTATGCGGAGCTCGACGAGCGTGCCAACCGGCTTGCCCGGTTGCTGATTCGTCGCGGTATCGGTCCCGAGCGCATCGTCGGACTGGCCGTGCCTCGCTCGGTGGACCTGATCGTCGGTCTGCTGGCGGTGCTGAAGGCGGGCGCCGGTTACCTGCCGATCGATCCGGAGTACCCGGCCGAGCGGATTGCCTTCATGTTGGCCGATGCCGTCTCCTCGCTGACGCTGACCACCACAGAGGTCGCCGGGCGCATGGCTACCGGGCCCGTGCTGCTGCTGGACGACCCTGCAGTTGTCGCCGAACTCGGCGCGCTGCCGACCGACGCTCCAGGCGATGAGGAGCGGACCGGTCCGCTGCTGCCGCAGCACCCCGCGTACCTGATCTACACCTCCGGCTCGACCGGGCGTCCCAAGGGTGTGGTGATGTCCTGTGGTGCGCTGGTCAACCTGATGTCCTGGCACGCTTCTGCCCTCCCCGCCGAGGCCGGTTCGCGGGTCGCTCAGTTCACCGCGATCAGCTTCGACGTCTCGGCCCAGGAGATCCTCTCGGCCCTCTTGGACGGCAAGACCCTTGTGGTACCGGACGAAGAGATCCGGCGTAACCCGGAAGAGTTCGTGGCATGGCTGAGGGAGCAGAAGGCCACTGAGCTGTACGCCCCCAACACGATGGTGGACGCCCTTGGTGAGGCGGTAGCGGAGCAGGGCACGGACCTGCCGTGGCTACGTCATGTTTCCCAGGCCGGCGAGGCCCTTGTGCTCAGTGATCGGGTCCGTGACCTGTGCGGGGCGGTCGGGACGGTGCTGCACAACCACTACGGTCCGTCCGAGACCCATGTGGTCACCGCCCATACCCTGCCGGCGGACCGGGCGGCATGGCCCGGGGGTACCGCGCCGATCGGCCGTCCGGTGTGGAACACCCGGGTATACGTCCTGGACCCGGCTCTGCGGCCGGTGCCGGTGGGTGTTGCGGGTGAGTTGTACGTCTCCGGCGCGGGCCTGGCCCGCGGCTATCTCGACCGGCCGGGGCTGACCGCGCAGCGGTTCGTCGCCAACCCCTTCACCCCGGGTGAGCGGATGTACCGCACCGGCGACCTGGCCCGCTGGAGCGCTGAGGGACAACTGGAGTATCTGGGCCGTACGGATGACCAGGTGAAGGTTCGTGGGTTCCGTATCGAGCTGGGTGAGGTCGAGGCCGCGCTGAGCGCACATCCGTCCGTGGCCCAGTCGGCGGTGGTGGTGCGTGAGGACCGCCCCGGGGACAAGCGCCTGGTCGGCTACCTCGTCCCCAAGGGTGGCAACACCAGCAGTGACGGCAAGACCGGCAGGGTTGACCTGGCTGCCCTGCGCGCTCATCTCGGCGAGATGCTGCCGGAGTACATGGTGCCGTCCGCGCTGGTGGTCCTGGAAACCCTGCCGCTGACGGTGAACGGGAAGCTGGATCGACGGGAACTTTCGGCGCCGGACTATGCTTGGTCCGCGCCGAGCCGGGAACCCTCCTCGGTCCAGGAGGAAATCCTGTGCAGAATTTTTGCCGAAGAACTGAATATGCCTCACATCGGCGTCGCGGACAACTTCTTCGAATGCGGTGGACATTCACTTCTGGCGGTCAAGCTGGTGCGTCGGATTCGTGCGATCATGGGTGTCGATGTCTCCGTCCGGATGCTGATGGAAGCACCCAGCGTGGCAGGACTTGCACATCGGCTCAGCCTTCCCGCGATGAAGGAATCCCTTCGTACGCTTCTTCCCATCAGGACGCACGGGAGCCGGCCACCCCTCTTCTGCGTCCACCCGCGATCCGGGTTGAGTTGGTGCTTCGCACCTCTGGCCGGATTCGTACCTTCTGGCATCCCCTTGTACGGCCTGCAGGCGCGGGATGTCGACGATGCGGGTGAGTTGCCGGGATCCATCCGGAAAATGGCGGAAGAATACATCAAAGAGTTGCGCACCGTGCAACCTTCCGGTCCGTATCATCTGCTGGGGTGGTCAATGGGAGGCCGCGTAGCGCAGGAGATGGCTGTGCAACTGCAGGAAGACGGCCAGCAGGTGGCACTCATCATCATGGGAGGCTATGCACCCGCCCCACTCGACACACTCGACTCGGACGAGACCGGCCGGGAATCTGCGGATCTTGTCCGTCAAGCGATTCAAGAACGTGACGGCAACGGCCATAACGATCATGAGGGTGCGTCGGACATACTCGACGAGGCGCCTTCTCTCCGTGATCTCGCCGGACTTCCGGACTACTTCCGCAGCGAGATTTCAGAAGAAGAGGCTGAAGTAAGGGCGAGAATCATTGCAAATAACACCCGCATCTACGTGGATCATTATCCTCGCAGATTTCACGGCGATCTCCTTTTTATCTCGTCGGACGAACTCGAGGACGGTTCGGGTCGTGTCATGTGGCAGCCCTATACTTCCGGTCACATAAGCGAGTCGCGGTTGCCTTGTTCTCACGACGAAATGGCCGATCCCCCCATGCTCTCGCTGCTGTGGAATTCCATTGCTGATTGGCTTTCCATGGCAAAGGGCGGAGAATCGTTCGGCTGAGCTGGTGTCGAGCAACCCATTGGCCGGGGTTGGCCACCCAGGTACTTCTACCTTCGAAACACAGATAGGACTGAATGATGACGAACCCTTTTGAGGACCAGGACGCCAACTACCTTGTTCTGAAGAACGAGGAGGGTCAGTTCTCGCTTTGGCCCACATTCGTCGACGTGCCGGACGGGTGGGAGTCGGTCTTCGGAGAGGCGGCGCGCCAAGCATGCATTGACTTCATCGAGAAGACCTGGACCGACATGCGCCCCAAGAGCTTGATAGACGCCATGAACGCCGGCTGAGCAGGGTCGGGGGCTGGAGCGGTGGCTGATGCTCCGTTTCCAGTCCCCGCCGCTTCAAAAAGATCATGGAGCCTGGTCATCTGTCGACGTCGGACTCCTCGGCTGGTGGAGAGCTCCCCACGGATTCGTGGGCCCGCCCAGCGCTACGGCGAGGTGGGCAGGCGCGGGGAGCGGAGCACGAGCAGGGTGATCTCGCTGGGGGCGAAGACGCGGAACGGCGGGCCCCAGAAGCCGGTACCGCGGCTGGTGTAGAGGAGGGTGCGGGTGCCGTGGTGGCTGAGGCCGGCGAGGGCGGGTTGGTCGATGCGGACCAAGTGGTGGAAGGGCCAGATCTGGCCGCCGTGGGTGTGGCCGGAGAGTTGGAGGTCGATACCGTCGGCTGCCGCCCGGTCGACGAACTTGGGCTGGTGTGCCAGGAGCAGGACGGGGTGGTCGGGGTTGGCGCCGTCAAGGGCTCCGGCGAGGTGGGCGCGGTGGCCTGCCAGGCCGGAGGACTCGGCGGTGACGTCATCCACGCCGGCGACCACGAGGGTGTCGCCTCCGCGTTCGAGCAGTAGGTGGCGGTTGCGCAGCGGCTCCCAGCCCAGCTCGTCCATCAGGTCGACCCAGCCCTGGGCCTCGCTGTAGTACTCGTGGTTGCCGGTGACGTAGACCCGGGCCCGGGTGGCCTGCACGGTGCCGAGTGGGGCGGCCTGGGCGCGGCGGCGTTCGGCCGTGCCGTCCGCGATGTCTCCGGTGTGGCAGACCAGGTCGGCTTCCAGGGTGTTCACTGTCGCGCATACCCGTGTCGACCAGCGGGCGCGATCGAGCGGGCCGTAGTGGGTGTCGGTGATGAGGACGACGCGGATGCCGTCCAACCCGGCACCCAGTCGCGGGAGTTGCACGTCGAGTCGGCGCACGCGTGGCACGCGGCGGGCCTCGGCGTACCCCCAGGCGAGTAGTACGGCGGTGACGCCGAGGACGGCCCACGTGACGATTCGGGCCCGGTCCTGACTCCCCTCGACGCCGGCCACGGCTAGGGCGAGCCGCAGGAGGACGCCGAGCAGAACGGACCAGGTGAACAGAACCCAGCTGGTGCCCAGCAGGGTGTCACCGACGATCGCCGCCCGGTCCTGCTGGCGCCGGCCGTGGCCGCGCACCATCGCGAGCGGCATACCGATGAGGCCGAGGGCGAACAGGGCGGTGCCGACCAGCGTGACGGGTGTCGACCAGTGCTGGCCGCTGTGCAGGAGCACCCAGCAGGGCACAGCCCACAGCAGGACGGGGGCGATCAGGGGGATGTAGCGCATCAGGCGGTGCAGTCGGCTCTGCCGCGGCGCCTGCGCTTCGCTGTCGACGGGTCGGGTGTTGCTGGTGTCGGTCACGCTGCTCCTCCGTGACTGGGCTGCCGTCTCGCGCACTGTATCCGGTCGCCCTCGGGCCGGCCGGACCGGCGTTCATGGGCTCTTCAAGGACTGCGGCTGCGCCAGGCCGACCTGGTATCCGCATGTACACGATCCGTTTCATGGACGCGCCGGGTAAGCAGCGCGAGGCAGCCGGATACAGCACGCAGACGACGCAATCGAGCGCCTCACCCGCCGGGATGCGGTGGGGCTTCTGAGCGCAGCGGGCTACGACGAGGTTCAGCAGTCAACGAGCGCAGCGGCTGCCCAGTCTGATCAGCCGGGACGACCTGTTCGTTGCTTGTCGAGGAGGTCACCGAGGGCGGCCGGGGCAGTGGTGATGTCCTGACCCTCGCCGAGCTCCAGGAGTCGGCCGGGAGTGAAGACTTCCGCTGCCACCCGTAGGTCACCCGCGGTGACGCGCACCTGACGGCGGTGGCGCCGAGAGGCGATCCTCATGGCAGGAGCATCAGCGTCGACCGGCGCCGTCACACGCTGACGTCGACGCCCGTTCCGGCGGGCAGCCAGCGGAAGCGGTCCCGGATGTCGGCGGGAGCCGAGGTCAGGTGCCGTTCGATGGCTTCACGGTTCTCGCGGAAGTGGTGCCAGCCCTCGTAGTGGATGGGGAGGGCGGTTCGCGGGGTGAGCAGACGGCACAGCTCCACAGCCTGAGTGGCTGTCATCGAGTAGCGGATCGGGCCCGTCAGCGGGAAGCGCACGCCGCCCATGTGCAACAGGGCGGTGCCCACGTTCAGGCGGCGGGCAAGGTGTCGTACGCCGTCGTGAAGGACGGTGTCTCCGGAGATCCAGAGCACGCCGTGCTGTTGTCCCTTCCAGTGGAGCGCGAAGCCGGTGACGTCCCCGGTGATCGGCCGGGACAGCGGCGGTCCGTGGCGGGCGGGGGTCGCGGTGATGTCGATCGTCGTGCGACCTGGGGCCTGAAGTCGCGTGGTCGTCCAGGGCGCCAGACCACGAGCGTTGCCGCCCAGTCGTCGTGCTCCGGACGGCGTGGTGAGTACGGCACCTGCGGCCGGCAGCAGGGCGCGCCCGGCCGTGTCGAGGTTGTCGCCGTGGTGGTCGTGGCTGAGCAGGACGGCGTCGACCGGCGGCAGGTCCGCGACGGCGAGGGCGGGGCCGGACACCTTGCGGGAGGACGTGCCCCAGCCGAACGAGTAGCGGCGCCCCGGCGGATCGAACGTCGGGTCGGTCAGCAGTCGCCAGCCGCCCACCTCGATCAGTGTGGTCGGACCGCCGATGTGGGTGACGCGGACGTCGGTCATGCCGTGATCCCTTCCGGTGGCCCGGGACGGCGGTATGACCGTCCCGGGCGTGCTGGTACGCCTAGCGGGCGTGCGACAAGGCCCACGACAGCGCGTAGTCCGCGATCTCTTCCCAACCTGGCGAGGCCGGCATCAGGTGCGGCTGCCCTGGATACAGCTTGACCTCGGTGACGGTGTTCGACTTGTCGTGCTGGGCGTTGGACTGCTGGACCCTGGGCGGCATGAGGTGGTCCAGCTCGCCGGAGAGGAACAGCAGCGGTGCACGGTCGTCGTTGTGGTAGTTCACCCAGATGTCCTGGTGGCCGGGCTGGAGGTTGGCCAGCACGCTGTTCCACAGGATGCGGCCCGACGCGGGAATCGCGTAACGCTCGTAGAGCGCCCGGGACTCCTCTTCGGGAAATGTGTTGGTGAAGGCGTAATGCCACTGCTCAGGGGTAAAGCCGACCGCCTTGTGGTGGTTGGCGGGGTTCTTGAGCACGGGGAAGGTCGCCTTCACCTGGCTCAGTGGGGTCACCTTCACGCCTTCGGTGGGCGCGGAGTTGATGGCCACTCCAGCCGCGCCGAAGCCGTGGTCGAGCAGGACCTGGGTGAACGCCCCACCCGCGGAGTGGCCGATCAGGACGGGCGGTTTGTCGAGCCCGCGGATCACGTTCGCCAGGCTCTCCATGACCTGCGGGGCAGTCACCTTCTCGATCGGGGCCGGGTCGGCGTTCAGGGCCTCGACCTCCACCTCGAAGCCGGGCTCCGCGGCGTCACCCAGAAGCCGTGGCCTCGTGGAACTTCGCCTGGTCGATGTAGCCGTCGGTGTCGGTTGTACCGTCGGGCAGCGGGACCGGGCGGGTCACCAGCGCGTCCTTCAGTCTGCTGCCCGGGAACATGTCGGCGAGCTGCAACGCGCTCCCGCCCTCGTCGGGCGCGAAGGCCCCGACGTACAGCAGTGCCTTGACACGGGGGCGACCGCGTCCGGCGTTGGTGATGGCCTCGCCGCCGTAGGAGTGGCCGACCAGGACGACCGGGCCGGGGATGGTGTCGACGACGTCGGCGACGTACGCCAGGTCGCGATGGGGGAGGGTTCGCCGGGGCGATGACCGGGAATCCGGCCTTCAGCAGCCGGGATATGACGTCGTTCCAGCCGGAGGAGTCGGCGAACACGCCGTGCACGAGCACGACGGTCGGTCTTGTGCCGCCGCCCGAGCGGGCGCAGGCGGGGGCGGCGCCGAGCGTGACCGCTCCCGCCGCGAGCAGCCCGCCGAGAACTCGGCGGCGGGGCTGACCTTCGGGAATCATGCGGTGGTTCCTTCTGTGGTCAGGAGTTGAGGAAGTCCAGCAGGTCGGTGCCGAGCTGTTCCTTGTGCGTGTCCGTGATGCCGTGCGGCGCGCCCGGGTAGACCTTCAGCGTCGCGTTCTTGACGCGGGCCGCCGACGCCTTGCCGCCCGTCTCGAAGGGCACGACCTGGTCGTCGTCGCCGTGGATGACCAGCGTGGGCACGTCGAAGGCGTCCAGGTCGGCGCGGAAGTCGGTGGCCGAGAAGGCGGCGATGCACTCGTAGGCGCCTCGGTGTCCGGCCTGCAGGCTCTGGCGCCAGAAAGCGTCCCGGATGCCCTGGGACACGTCGGCGCCGGGCCGGTTGTTGCCGAAGAACGGGCCGTCGGCCAGATCGCGGTACAGCTGCGAGCGGTCGGCGAGCGACCCGGCGCGGATCGCGTCGAACGCCTCGACCGGTACACCACCGGGATTGTCGTCGGTCTTGAGCATGAACGGCGGTACGGCGGAGACCAGCACGAGCTGCGCGATGCGGGCGGTGCCATGCCGCCCGATGTAGCGGGCGACTTCCCCGCCGCCCGTGGAGAAGCCGACGAGCGTCGCGTCGCGCAGGTCGAGCATGTCGATGAGAGTGGCGAGGTCGTCGGCGTAGGTGTTCATCTCGTTGCCGTGCCAGGTCTGGGAGGATCGGCCGTGCCCACGACGGTCGTGGGCGATGGCGCGGAAGCCGTTCGCGGCGAGGAACAGCTGCTGCGCCTCCCAGCTGTCCGAGTTCAGCGGCCAGCCGTGGCTGAGCACGACCGGCCGGCCCGTGCCCCAGTCCTTGTAGAAAATCCGCGCTCCGTCGCTTGCGGTCACATACGGCATGGAGTGCTCCCGTCTGCAGGATCTGTTCGGTCGCCCCAGCCTCGGCCAGGACGGACGGCCCTCGAATCCCGTGGAGCGCGTAGGCGTGGCCGCGGTCAGTCGTCGAACGCGTGGTGGAGTTGCCGCCGGGAGGTCACGTCGAGCTTCCGGAAGACCTTTCGCAGGTGGTAGTCGACGGTGCTGGCGCTGATGTACAGCTGGGCCGCGATCTCGGCGTTGGTGGCGGCGCCCTTGGCGAGACGGGCGATCTGGAGTTCCTGCGGGGTCAGCGTGCTCGTCGTCCCGGCCGTCCCGCGCTGGGCGCGCGCCCCGGTGGCGGCAAGCTCCTGAGCGGCGCGCGCCGCGTATCCCGTGGCCCGCATGGCGTCGAACATCATGGCGCAGGCCCGCCGAAGGTGGGGCACAGCGCGTTCGTAGCCGTTGGTGATCAAAGCCGCGAAGCCGCGCAGCACGAGATCGACGCCGGGTGCTTCACCGGTGCGCGGCACCAGCGTCTCCACGGTCCGGGCGATCTCGGCCGACGTCGTATCCCGCATGAGGTGTTCTGCGGTGATGAGGCGGTCGATCGCCCTGAAGAGCGCCTCCGAGCACGGTCCGGAGCACCGTCGGCAAGGAGCAGCGCGGCACGCACACACAGCGCGGGCGCCTGCGCGAACGAATCCGCACGGCCCAGCGTGATGCGTGCGTCGGCCCGGACCAACAGAGCCCGGCCCTGATCGACTTCACCGAGCAGCTCCCCACCGATGCCGTCCAGCAGCGACTCCGCCTGCAGCGGGCGGCTGGGCGGGGCGCGGGGGTACGCCGGGGCGCGGTGGGACGTCCGGGCGCGGCGGTACCGCCCCGGCTCTCAGCGCTGCCTCGGCCGCCGCCAGCAGCCGCCCCGCTCGTGCCTCGCCGTCCGGCGTCAGCTCGGCGGCCCGGGTCAGGAAGGTGGCGCGCGCGGCGTAGCCACCGCGTGCGCCTGCCCGGTCGGCCACGTTCTCCACCTCTGCGGCGACGGCGGTATCCGTCCCCAGCGCGGCCGTGGCGAGATGCCACGCCCGCCGGTCGGTGTCGGCCGGGCGGTCGGTGACCTGGGCCAGCGCGTGGTGTGCCCGCCTTCGCTCGACGCTGGTGGCGCCGCTGTACACGGCCGACCGCACCAGCGGATGGCGGAACTCCGCGGTGGCGTGCAGCACCACAAGGCGCGCGGCTTCGGCCGGACCGGAAGCCTCCGTGCCGATCCCGAGCAGGTCTGCCGCGCTCATGAGGTACCTGAGATCACCGCCCGCCTCGGCGGCGGCGAGCAGCAGCCAGGTCTGCGTCGGCTCCGGCAGCTCGCGGACCTGCTGGAGGTAGTGCGCCTCCAGCCTGCCGCCCACAGGCAGTGGTTCCGGCAGTGCGAGTCCTCCGGAGAGCCGGTCGGCGGACAGTTCCTGCCCCAGGTCGGCCAGGGCCAACGGGTTCCCGGCCGTGGCGGCCACGATCCGCGGCGCGACCCCGGTGTCCAACTGTCCGGGGACGGCCTCCCGCAGCAGTTCCAGGGCGAACTCGGGTTCCAGACCGGCGACTTCGGTGCAGGGAAGGCCCGCGGGCGCGTCGAAACCGGTCCGAGCGGCGAACAGCAGACCGACGCCCTCTGCGTGCACCCGCCGACCGACAAAAGCGAGCACGCCCAAGGACTCCTTGTCACCTGGTCAGCGCGGTGAGCCCGCCGTTCCGCGTGTCAGAAGATCTTGCGGAGGTTGCGGCAGGCGACCGGCAGGCGCCTGTACCCGGGACAGCGGGTGGCTGACGGTGATCTCACAAGGGAACTCGGCGTCATACACGCGTTGCTCGGATACCGCGACTCCCAACTTCCCCTGCTGTATCCACGGTGCGAGGGGAAGCACGCACGGACTCTGGCAATGCGCAGAAATGGTCTGGTGGCAACAATGAAATCTGGCCAGTGCCAGATAGCGCCACGAGGCGGTACTTGTGGGTTACATTCGAGGCAGCCAAGAAGCCGAGCGAAGAGGGTAGGCATGAACAGGCCATACCTCAGAGCGTTGTTGCCTCACGACTCGTGTCGCTGTTAGATTTTGATTTAAGCGCTACGGGGAGGGGACACGGGGGAATGCCGCGCTGGCGAGTAGATTCGAGCAGTTGTGCTGACGACTTTCGTTCGGGACGGCTTCGGTTCCGCGTCGGTTCCTGAATATCGCCGATCCATCTAATGTTTACATCCGCGCCGGCCGACGCCGCGTATTTTCGGTATGATCACACCTTCCCGGATTTCGCGGATAATCATCTGCCCCGGATTCGGGGCGTACCGGAGCGTCAACTCCCGGGCCTACGTATGTCCCATGTTCCGACAGAACGTGCGATGTGCCGGTGCCGCTTGTCGTCACGCCCAGTAGCATCCGACTGTTATCGAGGTCGATATGACAGCACCATCCAAGCCGACCCGGCTCAGGAACACCCCCTTCGTCATCAAGGAGTCGTCCGCCCAGTACGAGCGTGCGGTCGGCAGCAACCTGATGCAGGTCAGCATCACCGGACGCAAAGGGAAGAGCGTATTCCTCCCGGACGGCCGGGACGTGGTCGAGTTCGTGAACTGCTCCTATCTGGGCCTCGACCTCCACCCCCGGGTCATCGCGGCCTCGAAGTCGGTGGAGGACGAGTGGGGAATGAATTTCTGCTGCGCCCGTTCGCGCTTCTCCTTCGAGCCGCAGCGACTGCTCGAAGAGGAGTTGTCGGAGCTGTACCGGGGCCGCGCCATCACGTTCCCCTCGACGACCACCGCGCACATCTCCCTGATGCCGCTGCTCGCCAGCGGTGTGCTTTTCGAGGAGGGTGCGACGCGGAAGGCGTGCCTGATCTTCGACCAGTTCGCCCACTCGTCCATGCAGTATCTGAAGCCGGTGCTGGCCGCGGAGGCGACGGTCGAGTCGGTCCCGCACAATTCGCTCGAGGACCTCAGGCGGCAGGTGACGGCGGCGCGGGCGCGGGGAGAGACTCCGGTGTACGTGGCCGACGGCATCTACTCGATGGGCGGGCTGTGCCCCGCCCGCGAACTCCTGGACATGGCTGAGGAACTGGACTTCTTCCTCTACGTCGACGACGCCCACGGCCTTGGCATCTTCGGGGAGCGGGGTGAGGGGCAGCTCCTCAGCCAGACCGGGGGCGACGTTCCCGACCGTGTCATCCTGACCTTCTCGCTCTCGAAGGGATTCGGTGCCTACGGCGGCGGCCTCCTCGTCCAGGGCGAGTGGCGGGAGCGGCTCATCCGCTCCTACGGCCAGGTCTACGCGTTCTCCGCGGCGCAGACCTTCCAAGCGGTCTACGCGTGTCGAGCCGTGGTGGATCTGCATCACGAGGGGGCGATCGCCCCGCTGCAGCGGACCCTGCGCGAGCGGGTGGCGCTGTTCGACGAACTCATGGAGCGGCCCCTGCCGTTCAGCCCCATCCGGATGGTTCCGATCGGGGACGAGGAGAACGCCCTCAAGGCCGGTGAGGAGCTGCTCGACGCGGGCTACTTCGCCTCCGTCGTCTTCTTCCCCATCGTCCGGCGGAAGTCTGCACAGCTGAGGCTGTGCATCGCGGCCAACCACACGGAGGACCACATCCGCGGGGTGGCCGCCGCACTGAGGGACGTGCAGGCCAAGTACGCGACCGTCACAGTCTCGGAGGGTGGCTGATGAAGCGCAAGGAACTCCATGTGGTCGTCGGCGCGGGGATCGCCGGCTGCCTTGCCGCGATCACCCGCAGCCGCGCGGGGTACGAGGTCGTCGTCCTGGAGGAGCAGCGGGCGCGCTCCGAGGGCACGTACCCCGTGTGCACCCGGACCAGCAACATCGTCAGTGAGAACCACAGCGGCGCCGAGTACCCCTTCGATCCGCAGAGCGCACGGGACTGCCTGGACGGCCGCATCGAGAATGAACAGTTCTTCCCCGAGCTGATCTACGGCGGCAAGACCTACAGCCGCATCATCGCGTCCCAGAGCATGATGGACGACGGCCACGACATCGTCGGCCAGTGCCGCGCCAATATGGACGTCATCCGCTCGCACTACGCCCAGCGGTGCGAGGAGGACCCGGTGAACGCCGTCTTCGGCGAGCCGTCGGTGATCTGCCGCGAGGTCCCGGCCGTCGAGGGTGTCAACGATGTGGCGGCCGGCTTCCTCACCCCCCAGCGGGGGATGAATCCGGTGCTCGTGTCCACCGTGCTCGACTGGGAGCTGCGGCAGTGCGGGGTCGACTTCCGCGAGGGCAGCAGCGTGGGATCGGTGAGCCGCCGCGCCGACGGCCGGTACGAGGTGGTCTACACGGCGGCCGACGGGACCTCCGAGACGCTGGTCGCCGACCAGGTCAGCCTCTGCGGCGCGACGTACGCCTTCGGGATGGCCAAGCGGCTCAACCCGGAGATCGAGTTCCCACGGCTGTTCATGGCCCTGCGGGAGATCCTCTACGTCGACCTCCCCGACGGCACGGACAAGAACTTCACCTGCCTGAAGCTGGAGGACTCCTACGGCGGCATGCTCAGCCCGCTCAACGAGCACGTCGCGATGATCTACCACCCTCCGGCCGCGCATGTGATGAACATCGTGATGGACCCGGTCTCCTGCGACCCCCCGGCCGAGTACGCGCGCTACCTGGCCGAGGGACACCCGGAGATGCGGGAGCGCGCCGAGCGGACGGTGAACCGGCTGCGGGAGTTCTACCCGGAGCTGCGCAGGTCGAAGATCCTGGGGACCTACCTCAAGGTCGCCATCAACACGGTCTCGGACTCGCGGATGCGGCGGAACATCGGCGTATTCGGGGTCCACCCCGGCGCCACGATGACCGTGCTGCCCAAGTGGACGATGTGCGCGGTCAACGCCAAGAAGGAACTGGCGCTGGCCCTGGAGCACTCGCGGACCTCGGGCAACGTGACGCCGGACGAGGTCCGGGAGATCCTGGCCGGCGCGACGCGCACCTGCTGGGAGACGGTGCCCGACTGGGCCCGGAAGCCGGAGTCGCTGACCGCCCAGGCGAAGAAGCACGCGGTCAACATGAGCGTTCCCGAGGAACTCGCCCTGAGGTTCCGGGACGTCACCTACCCCCCGGGCGCACAGCACGTCACCTTCGGATCGGCGTAGCAGAGGACGCCGCCCGCCCCTTGCACGAGAACGGGGCCGTGACCCTCGTGGAAATGGATGAGCACATGCCAAAGAAGACCATCGTGATCACGGGTGCCGGAATGGGCATCGGGGCGGCGACCGCACGGCGGCTGGCACCCGGGAACCGGCTCATTCTGCAGTACCACACGTCGAAGACGGACGCCCTCGCCCTGCAGGAAGAACTCGCGCCGGTGGGCGCCGGGGTCGATGTCGTCGAGGCCGACCTGACCTCGGACGCGGGCTGTTCGGCGCTGTTCGAGGAGATCAGAGAGCACACCGACACGCTGGACGCCCTGGTCAACAACGCGGGCGGAATGATCGAGCGGCAGTCAGTGGACAGTCTGGCCTGGGACCACCTCGCCGCCACGTTCGCGCTGAACACGTTCTCCGCGATGCGGCTGACCGGTCTGTGCACCCCGCTGCTGCGCAAGGGCAGCCACCCGTGTGTCATCAACATGACCTCGATCGCCATGCGCCACGGAGCACCGACCGCGACCGCCTACGGGGCCTCCAAGGCCGCCATGGACGCCTTCACCCGGGGCGCCGCCAATGAGCTGGCCCCGCACATCCGGGTCAACGCGGTGTCGCCCGGAATCATCGACACCCGCTTCCACGAGCGCGTCACCTCCGCGGAGAAGATGAAGCAGTTCATCGAGAACACCCCACTGAAGCGGACCGGCACGGTGGAGGACGTCGCCCGCACCGTCGAGTACCTGATCGACAGCACCTTCGTCACCGGAGAAACGATCGACTGCAACGGCGGCCTCTTCATGCGGTAGCCGTACCGCCTGCGGCGATCGGTGCCACTCCACTGCCCCGTCACTTCATTGCGTGGTGAAAGGTCAACCCCCGATGCGCAAACGCGTTCTTGTCACGGGTGGGGCCGGCTTCATCGGGTCACACCTCTGCGAACGGCTTCTCGCCGACGGCCACGAGGTCGTCTGCATGGACAATCTCTTCACCGGGCGGCGGCGCAACATCGGCCACCTGCTGGAGCACCCCCGCTTCGAGTTCGCGCGGCACGACGTCGCCGAACCCTTCCACATCGAGATCGACGAGATCCACCACCTCGCCTGCCCGGCTTCGCCCGTGCACTACCAGCGGAACCCGGTGCGCACTATCAGAACCTGTGTGCAAGGCACCCTGAACACCCTGGAGCTGGCGCGCGAGACCGGCGCCCGGCTGTTCATCGCCTCCACCTCCGAGGTGTACGGCGACCCCGAGGTGCACCCCCAGCACGAGGGCTACTGGGGGCACGTCAACCCCATCGGCGTCCGGGCCTGCTACGACGAGGGCAAGCGCTGCGCGGAGGCGCTCGCGGTGAGCTTCGCCCGACAGTACGGCGTGGAAGTCCGGCTGGGGCGGATCTTCAACACCTACGGGCCGCGCATGCACGAGAACGACGGCCGGGTGGTGTCGAACTTCACCGTGCAGGCGCTGCGCGGCGAGCCCCTCACCATCTACGGCGACGGCAGCCAGACCCGGTCCTTCTGCTACGTCGACGACCTCGTCGAGGCCATCGTCCGCCTCATGGCCACCGGCACCGGCACCGGCCCCGAGCCGGTCAACCTGGGCAACCCGCAGGAGACGACCGTCGAGCGCATCGCCCAGGAGATCAAGCGGCTCACCGGCTCGTCGTCACAGCTGGCCTTCCACCCGCTCCCCGAGGACGATCCGACACGCCGCCGCCCCGACATCTCCCGGGCCGGCGCCCTGCTCGGCTGGGAACCGAAGATCGACCTGGAGGAGGGGCTGCGCCGCACCATCGCCCACTTCGCCGGCGTGCCCGCCACCGAACTCCTCGTGGGACAGCAGGGGACCTCCTGATGACGCGAAGAGACCACCCCACGACGACGATGAACTTCGTCGCGGACCGGCTGCGCGGCCTGGCCCAGTCCGACATCCGCCGGATGAGCCGGGAGAGCGACCGGGCCGGGGCCATCAACCTCGGCCAGGGGATCTGCGACCTGCCGACCCCTCCGGCCGTCGCCGGCGCGGCCAAGGCGGCCATCGACCGCAACGACAGCATCTACACCTATCCCGAGGGCCACCTCGCCCTGCGCCGGGCCATCGCGGAGAAGGTGGCGCGCGACAACGACCTCCAGGCCCGGCCCGACGGCGAGATCGTGGTCACGGTGGGCGCGACCGGCGGGTACGCCGCAGCGGTCAACGCGCTCCTCAACCCCGGCGACGGCATCCTGATCATGGAGCCGTACTACGGCTACCACGTCAACGGCGCGGTGATCGCCGGGCTCGAACCGCAGTTCCTCACCCTGGCGCCACCGGAGTTCACCCTCACCGAGCAGGCGCTGCGGGCGGCGCTGCGCCCCAACACCCGCGCCATCGTGGTGTGCACCCCGTCGAACCCCAGCGGCAAGATGTTCTGCCGGGCCGAACTGGAGGCGGTCGCGCGGGTCGCCCACGATCGGGACCTGCTCGTCATCAGCGATGAGATCTACGAGTACATCCGCTACGACGGCCGGCCGCACCTCTCGCCCGCCGCGGTGGGTGGCCTGTGGTCCCGCTCGGTCACCATCATGGGGCTGTCGAAGACGTTCAGCATCACCGGCTGGCGGCTCGGCTACACGGTGGCACCCGAACCGCTGTCCCAGGCGATTGCCCTGGTCAACGACCTGTACTACGTGTGCGCGCCCAACCCCCTGCAGCACGGCGTGCTGGCGGGCTTCTCACTGCCGTCCACGTACTTCGCCCGGATGGCCTCGGACTACCAGCGCAAACGTGACAGGCTGTGCGGCGCGCTGACCGAGGCCGGGATGTCGCCCATCGTGCCGGACGGGGCGTACTACGTCCTCGCCGATGTCACCGACTGGGGTTTCGCCACCGCCCACGACGCGGCGGTCGCGCTCCTGGAGCACGGCGGTGTGGCATCGGTGCCGGGCAGCGCCTTCTACCGGGGCGGGACCGGCGAGGGGCTGCTGCGGTTCTGCTTCGCCAAGGAGGACGACGTCCTTGAGGAGGCATGTCGGCGGATCAGCCGCTTCCGCCCCCGAGGCGCCCTCGCGACAGCGAGAAGGAACGGGCAGACAGCGAAATGAACACCTCACGCCAAGGGCTCCTGTTCGGGGTCGCCGCCTACACCCTGTGGGGCCTGTTCCCGCTGTACTTCCGGCTCCTGGAGAGCTCCAGCGCACTGGAGATCCTTCTGCACCGGCTGTTGTGGACACTGCCGCTGTGCTTGCTGATCACCAGGGTCTCCGGAGCCGTGCGCGAACTGCGCACACTGCTCCGCGACCGGCGGCGCGTGGCGACCCTGGCGGGGGCGGCCGGTGTGCTCGCGGTGAACTCGGGCTGCTACGTCTACGCCGTCAACTCCGGCCACATCATCGAGGCGTCGCTGGGGTACTTCATCAACCCCCTGGTCACCGTGACGCTCGCGGTGCTCGTCCTGCGCGAGCGGCTGCGCCCCCTGCAGTGGGCGGCGGTGTCCCTGGGGGTGCTGTCCGTGGCCGTCCTCACCGTCGACTACGGTCGGCTGCCGTGGATCGCGCTGGTCCTGGCCGGCTCGTTCGCCCTCTACGGGCTGATCAAGAAGCAGGTGGGCGGAGACGTCGGGGCGGTCGTGGGACTGACCACCGAGTCGCTCACCCTGGGCCCGGTGGCCGCAGCCGGTCTGGCCGTCTACGTGGCCACCGGGCACGGGACGTTCACCGACGACGCGCCGTGGCACCCGGTGCTGCTCGCCGTGGGCGGGGTGACGGTCGCGGGCCCGCTTCTGCTGTTCGCGGCCTCCGCCCGGCGGATCCCCCTCACCACGATCGGGCTGCTGCAGTACCTCACTCCGGTGCTGCAACTGCTGATCGGTGTCCTGCTGTTCCACGAGGCGATGCCCGCCTCACGCTGGAGCGGATTCGTCCTGATCTGGATCGCCCTGGTACTGCTGAGCGCGGACGGGCTGCGCAGGCGGTCCACGGAGAAGGCGGCTGCCGCGCCCGCGCCCGAGCCCGTCGCGAGGGGTCAGTAGGTCGGCTGACGTGCCCGCACCCACCCCGAACAGTGAGACGATGCCGAGGAGTTCTGCCATGAGGAACGCAACCGACTCCGGCGCTCCGGCGCCGCTGATACCCCCCGAGCGCCGTATCTCCGTGATCGGCACCGGATATCTCGGGGCCACCCACGCGGTCTGCATGGCCGCGCTCGGGTTCGAGACGCTGGGCATGGACGTGGACACCGAGAAGGTCACGGCTCTGTCGGCGGGCCGGCTCCCGTTCTACGAACCCGGACTCGAAGCGCTCCTGCGCGAACAGCTCGCCTCGGGGCGGTTGCGGTTCACCACCTCGTACGAGGAGGTGGCCGGCTTCGCCGAGGTGCACTTCTCCTGCGTGGGCACCCCGCAGCGCGCCGACGGGCCGGGCGCCGAACTGGCCTACGTGGACGCGGTCGTGGAAGGAATCGGCCCGCATCTGCGACGCCCGTGTCTGCTGGTGGGCAAGTCCACCGTGCCGGTCGGCACGGCCGAACGGCTGGCGTCCCGGCTCGCGGAGCTGGCCCCGGTGGGACGGGACGCCGAAGTGGCCTGGAACCCGGAGTTCCTGCGCGAGGGCTTCGCGGTGCGGGACACCCTACGGCCGGACCGGCTGGTCCTCGGTGTCGCGTCGGACCGGGCCGAGCGGCTGCTGCGCGAGGTCTACGCGCCGCTGCTCGACCCGCGGGACGGCTCCGAACCGGTGCCCCTGGTGGTCGCCGACCTGGCCACCGCGGAGCTGGTCAAGGTCGCGGCCAACTCGTTCCTGGCGACGAAGATCTCGTTCATCAACGCCATGGCCGAGGTGTGCGAGGTGGCCGGGGCGGACGTGGCGCGGCTGGCGGAGGCGCTCTCGTACGACCCGCGGATCGGCGGCCGGTTCCTGCGCTCAGGGGTCGGCTTCGGCGGGGGCTGCCTGCCCAAGGACATCCGCGCGTTCATGGCGCGGGCCGAGGAACTGGGCGTCGGCCCGGCCGTGCGGTTCCTGCGCGAAGTGGACGAGGTCAATCTGCGGCGGCGCACCGCAGTGGCCGACCTGGCCAGGGAACTCGTCGGCGGGGCCTTCCGGGGGCGGCGGATCGCTGTGCTCGGCGCGGCCTTCAAACCCGACTCCGACGACATCCGCGACTCGCCGGCGCTCGCGGTGGCCGACCGGGTCCAGCGCGAGGGCGCCGAGGTGACCGTCTACGACCCCAAGGCGACGGACAACGCGCGCAAGGCGTTCCCGGCGCTGGCCTTCGCCGACTCGGTCGGCAAGGCGGCCTACCGGGCCGACGCGGTGCTGCACCTCACCGAGTGGGCGGAGTTCCGGGACATCGACCCCGGTGAGCTGAGCGGCACGGTGGCACGGCAGCGGATCGTCGACGGCCGCAATGCCCTGGACGCGGCCCGGTGGCGTGCCGCCGGCTGGACGTTCCGGGCACTCGGCCGCCCGTAACCACCCGGACAGGAGGCACAGTGCAGTTCATGGTCACGGGGTACGACGGCACCGACCCCGGTGCGCAGGACCGGCGGCTCGCGGTCCGCGAACGCCATCTGGAGCTGGGAGCGAAACTCACCGCCGAGGGGCGGATGCTCCACGGCTCGGCGATCGTCGACGACGACGGCAGGATGATCGGCTCAGTGCTGATCCTCGACTACCCGTCGCGTGCCGAACTGGACGCGTGGCTGGCCATCGAACCGTACGCCGTCTCGGACGTATGGCGCCGCGTCGAAATCGTCCGCGTGCGGGTCGGCGACGCCTTCCTCCGCGGAAACCCATGACACGGGAGGGTCCTGGGCACCGAGCCCTTTCCGGCCACGGCGTCCGGCTACCGTCGGCTGCTTGTCCGGGCCCGCAAGCTGGGGCGGTGCGCCGGGCCGGTGTAGAGGGCACCGGTATCTCGGTGCGGGCCTGTCCCGCTATCTGCTGGCTCAGGACGTCCAGGTGTACGAAGTGAACCGGCCCGACCGCACGGCCCGCCGTCTGCTCGGGAAGTCGGACCCGCTCGATGCGCAGGCTGCTGCGCGGGCCGTACTCAGCGGTCGCGCCAGGGCCCGCGCCAAAACTGGCGACGGTCCGGTGCACAGCGCCCGGATGTTCAAACTCGCCAAGGGCCGGCCCTGCGGGAACGATTGTCCAGCCTGGGCAACCGCGAACCGTTCCGCACCTGCGCGCGCCTCAGCCGCTCGACGGCCAAGACGGCGAGGGCGATGAGGACGCCGTGGCCCGGGCCACCCACATCACCCTGAGCCTGCTGGCCCAGCGCATCGAGCAGCTCACCGGACAGATCGATGAGCTGAACCGGCGCCTGACCCGGCTCGTCGAACGCCACGCCCCGCAACTGCTCATACCGGTGGGTATCGGCCTGGACAGCGCCGTCACTCTCCTGATCACCATGGGAGTCAATCCCGAGCGGCTGAACACCGAGGCGTCCTTCGCCGCTTTGTGCGGAGTCAGCCCCATCGAGTACTCCTCCGGCCAGCGCAGCTCGCGTCGGCTCGACCACGGTGGCGACCGGCAGGCCAACGCGGCCCTGCACCGGATTGTGTTCACCCGGCTGCGCTTCGACCCCCGCACCCAGCCTCAAGGGCACGGAGCTGACGCCACCTCGGCGCGGGGCGCGGACGCGCGCCTGCAGCCGAGGTGGGAACCGACGACACCGGTGCGAGAGGCCGACGGCCTTTGTCAGCTGCCGAAGGACCAGGGGCCGAAGCGGCCCCACGCGATGAAGACGGCAAGCGCGAGATAGACCGTGTTGAGCAGCACCAGTTTGGACTGACCGAGGCGACCGTGGGTGATCATGGCACCGACCATGAGGGCGATCCAGCAGACGGCCGTCACCGGCACCATGACCGGTGCGATGTCGAGCACGGCGGGCAGGATCAGGCCGACTGCGGCCAGGAGTTCGAGGACCCCGAGGGTCTTGATGAAGCCGGTGCTTACGTCTTTCGTCCATTCCCCGCCGTGCTGCGCGGCCAGTCTCGCCTTGGGGATGAAGGTCTTGCTGATGCCGCCGGCCAGGGCGATAGCGGTCAGCAGTCCGGCGGCGATCCAAAGAGCGAGGTTCATGGGTGGACTCTCAGTCTTGTGCGAGGTGAGTGCGGTGTCGTGGGTATCGGCGGGGAATCAGCCGCCGAAGGCGGGTGCGTTGTCGCGTGCCCAGTCGGCGAAGGTGTGCGCGGGTCGGCCCAGCAGGTCTTCCACGGTGCTGGTGGTGGGTCCTGGGCGGTGGGCGTAGTCGGCCAGGGAGCCGAGCAGGCGGTCGGGGACCTCCGCGGGCAGCCCTTGCGCGAGCATGCCCTGGCGTATGTGCTCCGGCGGGAGCTCCTGGAAGGACAGTGCCCGGCCGAGGGCGGCTCCGATGAGGTGCACCTTCTCCATCTGGTCCAGTGACTGCGGCCCGGTCAGTGTGTGGATCGACCCCGTGGGAACGCTGCCGCGGAGGGCTCGTGCGGCGACGGCCGCGATGTCGGTTTCGTGGATGGGCGAGGTGGCGGCTCGGCCGTACGCGCCGCGCACCACGTCGCCGGACCTGATCTGGGGCGCCCAGGCGAGTGCATTGGCCGCGAAGTCGGCCAGGCGCAGGACCGTCCAGTCCAGGCCGGAGCCGCAGACGAGGTCCTCGGCGTGCTGGAACTGGGCGGCGAAGCGGGCTTCCCCTGCGGGATGCTCCACGGTGGTGGCCGACAGCAGCACCACACGCTGCACGCCCTGTTTGACGGCGATCCGCAGGAGTTCGCCAAGTCGCGGGCCGGTGGCGCGCGGGCTGATCTGCAGGGCCTCCACTCCTTCCAGCGCCGCCTCGATCCACTGGGGGCGAGACAGGTCGCCGCTGACGGCTTGGACGTCGTCCGGGAGCGCGGCCGAGCCGGGGCCGCGCGTGACCGCAGTGACGGCCGTGCCCTCCTGCAGCAGCAGGTTCATCACCTGACGCCCGACGACGCCGTTGGCTCCAGTGATCAGGATCATGACGGTTCTCCCCTTTGGCTGATGCTGAGTTCGGTTGATGCTGAGTTCGGTTGATGCGGAGGATGCAGGCATGCGCCGGTCGTCGGTCATGGCGAGCCGGCCCGGGCGGGTCGGGTGCTTGAGAACAGGTGTCCACGGACTCGGGGAAGGGCGGTCGCCACACGACGCGGCCAGGTGGTTGACGCACGTCCCGGTCGGCCCGTCGGTGGTCGTCAGACGCGCCTGTGCCCCAGGTGCCGGGGCGGTGAGCCCGTGAGCGGGGCGGAGTCGAGGTACCTGACCTCGTAGACGCGTTCGCTGCACTTCCAGCCGTCGGAGGTGCGCTGGTAGCGGTCGTGATAGAGGGCGTGGTTCAGGTGCGAACTGCCGTCGTGCATCCGACCGAACTCCTGGATGTACACGCGCCCGACCGCGGTGTCGCCGTCGAGCCGGACGACGCCGGGGTGGGCGTTCTGCACGAAGAACTCCCACAGTCCCTGCCCCCACTCGATCCCCGCGCGGATCTCCTCGCGGCCGACGAACTCCTTGTCGATGTGTGGCCATCGCACGGCGCCGTCGGGCGTGAACAGCGAGGCGACGCGGTCGAAGTCGCGCATCATCACCGCGTCGGTGACCTCGGCGCGCAGTGCCTCGATCTCGACGCGATCGACGACGGCCTGCAGAGCGCTCATCGGGTTTCCCTGACTTGTCGATGGGTCGGTCAGGCGTCTGTCGCCTGCCCGGTGGGTGATGTGTCCAGCATCGATGCAGGTCAGCGCTGGAACAATGTAGAGTCCGTGGAGCTATCCATAACGTGGGGATTATGTATGGAGCTGCGTGACATCGAGATCTTCCTGACGCTGGCGGAAGAGCTGCACTTCGGCCGCACCGCCGAACGGCTTCACGTGTCCCAGGCCCGCGTCAGCCAGGCCATCCGCATGCAAGAACGACGCCTCGGCGTGGCCCTGTTCGATCGCACCAGCCGACGCGTGGCCCTGACCCCTGTCGGCCGGCGCCTGCGTGAAGACCTCCAGCAGGCCCTCGACCTCCTCCACGCAGGACTCGCCCGCGCCCAAGCAGCCGGCCCGGGCGCGGGCCGGACCCTGCGGCTGGGCGTCTTCGGCCACGCCGGACACGAACTACGTCCCCTCGTCGACGCGTTCCGCACCCGCTACCCCGGCAGCGACATCGAGTTCCGCGAAATCAACGCCAACGACGCGTTCACCGCCCTGCGCACCGGAGAGCACGACGCGCACGTGCTGTGGCTGCCCGTCGCCGAACCGGACCTCACGGTCGGCCCCACCGTGCTCACCGGAGGCCGCGTGCTGGCCGTGGCCGCGGACCATCCGCTCGCCCAACGCGGCACCGCGTCCCTGGAAGACCTCGCCGACAACCACGTCGTCGACCTCGGCCCCGAAGCCCCCGAGTACTGGGTCGCCTCCATGGTCCCCACCCGTACCCCGCTCGGCCGCCGTATCCCACGCGGGCCTGCCGCGCGGACCTTCCACGAGATCCTCTCCCTCGTCGCTGCCGGACGCTGCGTCCACCCGCTGGGCGAAATCGCCGCGCGCTACAACAAGCCCCCCGGCATCGTCTTCCTGCCCCTCCATGACGCCCCCACCCTCGAATGGGTGCTCACCTGGCGTACCACCGCTGACAGCCCCACCATCCGCGCACTGGCCCAAACCGCCGCCGGCCTCGGCCCCATCGCACTGTGACAGCGACAACGGGCAGCGACCGGGGGCACGGGCCCAACCCGGCCGCTACGTCCGCCGCAGTCCCGCCCGCGCGGCCCCGGCGTGGCGGAAGGCGATGACGCCGGTCCAGCATGGGTCCGCACAGTCGATGCAGTCCGGCGAAGGCCAGCTCCATCTCGGACTGGATACTCGTGACACGGGCTATCCGGAATCCCCGTGCCTGATCGACCAAGTACTCGAGCAGCGTGGTCTTTCTCGCGCCTGGCTCGCCCCGGACCACCAACGCCCGGCTCTCACCACCGCGCACGGCATCCAGTAACTCCTCGAGTTGCTCGCATTCACGACCGCGCCCCGGGACACGCGATCGCGTCACCATCGTGTCAGCCTTTCAGACGGTCCCGGCCGACCCCCGAAGACAGCGGTCGACGCCGTGGGCAGCCACGGTGGGACGATGCTGGACCCACACGCACGTGGGCCGCTGCGCCTACAGCGACGACGGCTGGGCAAGCGTGTACCCCCTCGCGACTTGGTCCGGGGCGTCGGAGGATTCCGGCGCGGGCCGGCTCATCCGAGGGGAGAGAGAAGCTGGACGGACCCGCATGCCAAACACCGTGTGACGCCGGTCGGGTCGCGCCCAGCTCCGATGTGCGGCCTGGACGAGCTGGAGCGGCTGGGTACCCAGCCGTGGGCGGTGCGGGCCCGCACCACGTGCAGGGCGGCCGGGGTCCCCGTCGACGAAACTCCGGCCGCCGCGACGCCGGCGCTCACCTCCGGGGCAGCACTTTTGGGGTACGGGACTGGGGGCTTTGATCGCCAGAGTGAGCCCGCTTGGTGGAGGACGATTCGTCCATAGCGGTATGGCGAAGGTCTTCGGAGCCGACTGCGGGGTGGTTGCACCGTATTGGCGTAGGAGGACCCCGGACCGTGCCGAGCTCGTGGCACTCGTAGCAAGGTGACCCAGGGGCGTTGGGACCCGGGATCCGTCGGCCGGGGGATTGGCGGGCTGGGACGCGAGTCACTGGCCGCCCCCTCGACGTGGACGCCGGGAGACAGAAAGGCGGGCATGGCGGATTCTCCTCGTCCAGGACACCAAGGCGGCACGGACACGGCTCGGGACAGGAACGGACTGCGTTCCGCACACGGAACCGACGGCCTCAGCCAGGCTGCCGTGTACCTGGCCGGCCTGGAACGTCCCTGCGACAGGCAGTTCGGACCCACCCCGATGGCCGTACGGCCACCCGCTCCTGCTTGCGCGCTTCTGCCGCAGCCGGGGAGGCGTTCCTGCGGTGCAGCTTCTGCAGACGAACGGGTGGGCAGCCATGACGATGACCGATCTCGTCCTGTGCGGACGGGACGAGGACGTTCCCGTGGTGGCCGCGCCGCGCGGTCGGTTGGCCATGGACGGCTGCGAGATGGGCGGGGGGTTGTCGAGGGACGCTCGCGACGCGCTGGACCGTCGCCGCCGGCGTCGTCCTGTCCAGCAGTCCGAAGTTCCGACCCGGTGTTGCGCCGCTGCCGCACAGCCCGCACCAAAGCTGGGACTCCTCGTCATCGACCGGGCACCCCGCCGCACCTGCGGCGGCGGCTTGGTCGATCTCGACGAGAACGCGCTCGGCCCGGGCGACGCTCGCCTCCGGCCGGGTCCGCTCGGTCGTCTGCCGGCGGCTGAGGCTGCCGACGCCCACACCGGGCGACGCCACGGATGGGCTTGAGTCAGCTGATCCATGGCGATGCGCCAGGACGTCAGCAACGGGTCAGTGTGAGTTCTGGAACACCTGGTGACAGCTGACCGGACATGCGAAGCGTTGTAGTCTCCGGAGAACGCCCTTGACCTGCAATAAGCGGGCAGGGAGCAGACAAAACGGGAGCTTCTCCATGCTTCGTACCATGTTCAAGTCCAAGATCCATCGCGCCACCGTCACCCAGGCCGACCTGCACTACGTGGGATCGGTGACCATCGACGCCGATCTGCTGGACGCCGCCGATCTGCTGCCCGGTGAGCTCGTGCACATCGTCGACATCACCAACGGGGCCCGGCTGGAGACGTACGTCATCGAGGGTGAGCGCGGCTCGGGGGTCGTCGGCATCAACGGGGCCGCCGCCCACCTTGTGCACCCCGGAGACCTGGTGATCATCATCAGTTACGCTCAGGTCACCGACGCCGAGGCACGGGCGCTGTCGCCGCGGGTGGTGCATGTGGACCGCGCCAACCGGATCGTGGCCCTGGGTGCCGACCCCTCGGAGCCGGTACCGGGTACCGACCAGGAGCGCAGCCCCTCCGCGGTGCCCGTCTGACCGCCGTACCCACCGCATCGGGAGTGCCCATGAGCGACATCGAGATCCGTGACGACCGGCCGGCGGGCCGCCTCGAGGCCCTGGGGGACGGGCACGAAGTCGTGGGCCGTATCGAGTACTTCGTCCTGGAGTCGCCCCGGCCGGCCCTCGTTCCGGTGCACACCATCGTCGAGCCCGCGCACGAGGGGAAGGGCATCGCCGGATCCCTGGCACGCGAGCTGTACGCCATCGCCGCGCGCGAGGGCGTCCCCGTCGCCCCGCTCTGCCCGTACGTCGTCAAGTGGGCCGCCCGGCACCCCGAGGAGGCCCCGGCGGCCGACCCCGAGCTGCTGAGCGCGGCCAAGGACTGGCTGCGCGCACACCCCGGCCGGTTCTGATCCGGATGCTCGCCCTTCTGCACACCTCGCCCGCCCACGTCCCGGTCTTCGACGCCCTGCGCGACGAGGACCACCCGGACCTGGAACTGCTTCACCTGGTCGACGAGAGCCTGCTGGCCCGGGCACGTGAACACGGCCCCGAGGCGGTCGCGGCCGACGTGCGATCCGCACTCGCCCGCGCCACCGCCGACGGCGCCAGGGCGGTGCTCTGCACCTGCTCGACCATCGGCGAGGTCGCCGAGCGGGCCGCCCCGGCCGTCGGTGTGCCCGTCCTGCGCGTCGACCGCCCCATGGCCGCCGCCGCGGTGGCCGCCGGGGAGCGGATCGTCGTCCTGGCGACCGTGGAGAGCACCTTCGGCCCGACGGCCGCCCTGATCGAGCGGGAGGCCGCCGGCTCCGGCCGCTCCGTCACCGTCCGCACCCTCCTGGCCGACGGCGCCTGGTCCCACTTCGCGGCGGGCGACACCGAGGCGTACGCCCGCCGGATCGCCGTCGTCGCCGACGCGGTCACCGACGCCGACGCGATCGTCCTCGCCCAGGGCTCCATGACCCCCGCCCAGGCCCTGACGACCACCTCGATCCCGGTCCTGTCCAGCCCCCGTACGGGCCTTGCGGCGGCCGTCGTCCGGGCGAGTGCCCGGGGCACCACCGGGTACGCGGGGGAGTAGTCCAGAGCCCAGCCCACCGGCCGGAGGACACCATGACCCACCCCGACCCCGGAACCCCCGACCCATACCCCACTCCGGTACCACCCCCCACTCCCGTGCCACCCCCCGACCCCCCGCCGACCCCGAAGCCACCCCCACCCGTCCCGGACCCGACCCCCGTCCCGGAGCCGGGCCCACCCCTCAGCTGACGACGAGAACAACGCCCTGAAGGGGCGCGGGGCAGCAGCGATATGCGGCTCCGCCGCGCGGGCGCGAACAACCCCCCACGCACCCGCACCCGCGCCCCTACGGAACCACCCCACCCACTAGGCGCTACGCACCCACTTCGGACCGATCCCCGCCCCACAGCGTGTGGAACGCCCCCTCGCGGTCCACCCGCCGGTACGTGTGCGCACCGAAGAAGTCCCGCTGCCCCTGCGTAAGCGCCGCAGGCAACCGCTCGGCGCGCAGCCCGTCGTAGTAGGCCAGAGCCGCGGAGAACCCGGGCGTCGGCACCCCCTGCCGGGTCGCGGCGACGATCACCTCACGCCAGTCGTCCTGCGCTGCGGCGATCTCGCGGGCGAACGTCTCGTCCGACAGCAGGCTCGGCAGGTCCGCCCGGCCGTCGTACGCCGCGCGGATCCGGTCGAGGAACGCCGCGCGGATGATGCAGCCGCCGCGCCAGATCGCGGAGACCGCGCCGAGGTCGATGTCCCAGCCGTACTCGTCGCTGCCCGCGGCGATCTCGTGGAAGCCCTGCGTGTACGACACGATCTTCGACGCGTACAGCGCCTGCTCGACGCGGTCGGCGAAGGCCCCCGCCTCCGCCTCGCTCAGCGGGGACGCCGTGGGTCCGGCGAGCCCGCGGGACGCGTCCCGCAGCGCCGCGTGGCCGGACAGCGAGCGGGCGAACACCGCCTCCGCGATGCCGGACACCGGCACGCCCAGGTCGAGGGCGATCTGGACCGTCCAGCGGCCCGTGCCCTTCTGCTCCGCCTGGTCCACGACCACGTCCACGAACGGCTTCCCGGTCGCCGCGTCCACGTGGGACAGGACCTCCGCCGTGATCTCGATCAGGTAGGAGTCGAGCCGGCCGGTGTTCCAGGTCCGGAAGATGTCCGCGATCTGCGCCGGCGTGTACCCGGCGACGTCCCGCAGCAGCTGGTACGCCTCGCCGATCAGCTGCATGTCGGCGTACTCGATGCCGTTGTGGACCATCTTCACGAAGTGACCGGCGCCGTCCGGGCCGACGTGCGTCACGCACGGCGCGCCGTCCGTGGCCTTCGCGGAGATCTTCTCCAGCATCGGGCCGAGAGAGTCGTACGACTCCTTCGGGCCGCCCGGCATGATGCTCGGGCCGTGCAGCGCGCCCTCCTCGCCGCCGGAGACGCCCATGCCGACGAAGTGGATGCCCTGCTCGCGCAGCGCCTTCTCCCGGCGCCGGGTGTCCGCGAAGTGCGCGTTGCCACCGTCGATGATCATGTCGCCGGCTTCGAGGAGCGGCGCGAACTCCTGGATCACCGCGTCCGTCGGCTCACCGGCCTTCACCATGATCACCAGACGGCGGGGACGCTCCAGCGCCGCGACGAAGTCCTTGGCGGTCTCGGCCGCCACGAACTCGCCCTCGTGCCCGAACTCCTCCACCAGGGCGTGCGTCCGCGCCGCGGTCCGGTTGTGCAGCGCGACCGCGTAGCCGTTGCGGGCGAAGTTGCGGGCCAGGTTGCGGCCCATGACCGCGAGGCCTGTCACGCCGATCTGGGCTGAAGTGCTCATAGGGGTTGGCTCCTAGGGGTGGTGCCCGTCGTTCTTCTTCCTGGGCCATCCTTGCGGGTTTTCCCCCGTTCGTGGGGAACCCGGGGCGGCCGATTGTGGTCTTGTCACGGCCTGTGAGCAGCCCGTAATTTTTGCCACTCCTGAAGCATGTCGAGGGGGACCCCATGGCCGTACGCGGTCGGCACCGCCGGTATCAGCCCAACAGGATCAACCGGGCCTCACTCACCGTCACGGCGGGCGGCGCCGGCATGGCGATACCGCTCATCGGAGCCGGGGTCGCGCAGGCGGCCGACGTGGACACCTGGAACAAGGTCGCCGCGTGCGAGTCCACCAACAACTGGCATGTCAACACCGGCAACGGCTACTACGGCGGCCTGCAGTTCACCCAGTCCACCTGGGAGGCGTACGGCGGCAAGCAGTACGCGGGGCGCGCCGACCTGGCCACCAAGGACCAGCAGATCGCCGTGGCCGAGAAGGTCCTCGAAGGTCAGGGGCCCGGCGCCTGGCCGGTGTGCTCGGGACAGGCGGGGCTGACCCGGGGCGGCGGCACCCCCGACATCCACCCGGCCGGCACGGCGACGAAGAAGGCGTCGGGTGAGTCGGCGGGCAGGTCCAGACAGACGGCGAAGACGTCGCTCAAGGACGTACAGCCCCAGAGCACCCCCCAGTCCCGCGCCGGCACCGCCGAGATGTACACCGTCGTCCGCGGCGACACCCTCTCCGAGATCGCCGACGAGCAGGACGTCAGGGGCGGCTGGCGGAAGCTGTACGCGGCCAACCGGAGCACCATAGGGGCCGACCCCGACCTGATCCTGCCCGGCCAGCGGCTGAAGACGAACGCCGCGGCCACCAAGCCCGGTAAGACTGGCAAGACTCAGTCGGCCCCCAAGACCGGCAAGACCACCAAGCCCCGGACCGCGAAGGACGACGACGGCAAGGAAGGCAAGACACGATCCGGCCATTCGCTCGTCGCGCCCGTCTCCGCCGCCACCGGCACGCCGTACCACGCGACGGGCTCCTCCTGGTCGAAGGGCTACCACACCGGCGTCGACTTCCCCGTGCCGACCGGCACCTCCGTGAAGGCGGTCGCGGCGGGCACGGTGGTCAGCGCGGGCTGGGGCGGGTCCTTCGGATACCAGGTGGTCGTCCGGCACTCCGACGGCCGCTACACGCAGTACGCCCACCTGTCGGCGATCTCCGTACGGGACGGCCAGTCGGTGGGCGGCGGACAGCGCATCGGCCGCTCGGGCTCCACCGGCAACAGCACGGGCCCGCATCTGCACTTCGAGGTGCGGACGGGGCCCGGCTTCGGGTCGGACGTCGACCCGGTGGCGTATCTGCGCGCCGGCGGCGTCAGGATTTGACGCGTACCCGTACCCGATGCCGGTTCACGACCGGCATCGGGATGTACGCCGCGCTGTAGAACGGTCCGGCGAGGATGACCGGAAGCTCCCCGGCCGCGGGGCCGGGCAGGGCCGGTACGGCGGCGGGCACGAAGGCGTCCCGGCCCTCGGCCGCCGCCACGACGTCCGCCGCCACCAGCGCCTCCGCCGCCGTCAGCCCGCCCCGGTCCACGCCGCCGGACGGCAACGCCTTCGCCGCCAGCGCCGTGAGCGCGTCCCGGCCGTCGGACGTGAGGGCTTCCGCCGCCGTGGTGCCGTCGGCCGCGAATGCGCCGGCCGCCGTCAGGGAACCGGCCGACGCGAACTCGGTGTCCCGCCCAGCGGCCGACGTGAACCTGGCCTCCCGGCCGCCGCCGGTCGCCGTGACCGTGAACTCGGTGTTGCGCCCATCGGCAGACGTGCGCGAGGCACCCCGGCCGGCGTCCACCGTCACCTCGTCGTCCGGTGCCGCGACCCGTCGCATCGCCGGGAGCCGCACCCCGGCGCGGCCCGTACCCGTGATCTCGGCACCCGCCGCTGCAACCGCCGTAGCCTCCGCAGGCACCGCCGTCGGCGCCCCGGCCTCCGTGCCCGGCGTCGCCGTGGCCGTGCCGCCGTGCAGTCGTTCCGTGGTCAGCAGGATCAGTCCGCCCGCCGCCACCACACCGCAGCCCAGCGCGAGCATCGTGCCCGTCGAGCCGTAGCGGAACGTCTCGCCGAACATCGTCAGGCCGATCGCCGCCGCCACCACCGGGTTGACCACCGTCAGCGTGGCCAGCGGGGCCGCGAGGCCGGCGCCCTTGTAGGAGGCCTGGGAGAGCAGCACGCCCGCGACGGCGAAGACACCGATCGCCGCGAGGACCGGCAGGTCGGCCGCCGCGACCCCGCCCGTCCAGTCGACCGTCACGGTCTTGGTGAACACCGACGACATGCCGAAGGCTATGCCGGAGGCCGTCGCGAGCAGCACGCTGCGCACCGCCGGGTGCCGGTGAGCGGCCCGCCCGGCGACCATCAGCGCGACCACCGCGCCGCCGGTGACCACCGCGACACCGATCCGCTGCGCGGCGCTCAGGGACTGCGCGTCGGAGGCGCCGACCAGGGAGAGCAGACCGGCCAGGCCCACGGTCGCCATGATCGCGCCCCGCCAGGCGGTCGACCCGGCCTTGCGGCCGACGAACAGCGCCGCCATGGGCAGCGCGAACACGATGGTCAGCGCGCCCAGCGGCTGGACCAGACTCAGGGGGCCGTAGGCGAGCGCCACCACGTGCAGCAGGCCGCCCAGGCCGTTCAGCGCGATCGCCGCCCACCAGCTCGCCCGGCGCAGCGGCGCGTAGCTCTCGTCCGGGGAGGACACCGCCACCTGCTCCTGCACGATCGCCCCGCCGGCATACGCCACGGCGGACACGAACGACAGGACCACGGACAACGCGAGGGCGCTCATGAGCTGCTCCTCTGCGTGAGGCCAGGGCGCGGAACCCTGCGCGGCGAACGGTCGGCTCTCATAACCAACACGATGCCTTGTGAATCTGTTCCCGTCGTCGTACCTGAGCACCCAATGAGTCATACTGCCGATGGAGTACGAAAGGCCCACCCTCCTCCCTCAGAGGGGTGACCTCTCAGGGATCCGCCTGATCTCGGCGCCGGTTCCCCCTGGTACTACTGCACTTCGTGGACCTCGACCCCGATCTCGCCGCGCTGCGCCCCCTCGGCGGTTTCTTCCGCCTGCACGTCGTCGGAGACCCCACGAGAGACCCGCCGCGCCCGCTCCCCACACTCGCACACGTCTATGAACACCGGTCGTCGGATGTTTACGGAGATCCGCTGACTTTCCGTGTCCGCAAGGTGAACCGGGCGCTGCGGGCCCCCGAGGAGCGCATCGGGGCCTCCGTGGCCCAGCAGGGCCTCGCGGCCCGGCTCTGGTCGGCGGCGCTGGGCTGTGCCGCCCTGTACGGCCGGATCCCCGACCTCGATCCGCGGCTGCTGCTCTGGGACCCGGACGGCAGCGCCCCGGACGACCTGTGGCTCACCGAGGTGCGGTCCCTGCCCGGCGACGCCGCGAGCGTCGCGTCGGCCGTCCTGGACGGGCATCTGGAGCCCCTGTCGGCCGCCCTGCGCGCCCGTCACCCCGTCGCCCCGGGTCTGCTGCGCGGCAACGCCGCCTCCGCCCTGGCCGCGACCGCCCGCCAACTGGAGCTGTGGGCGCACGCCCACGACCGCCCCGACGCCGCCGCACGCGCGCGTGACCTCACCGCCGAACTCTTCGCGCACCCCCTCCTGACGGACACCGGCACCCGCACCCGGACGGCGGCAGGACCCGCCTTCCGGCGCCGCAGTTGCTGCCTCTACTATCGGGTGCCCGGAGGGGGTGTCTGTGGGGACTGTTGTTTCACACGACCCCCGCGCTCTTCCCCGAACGTCCCGTCTGGGTGACCATGAAAGGGACCGGCCGCTGACCATGGGGGGTTCCGGGTGCGTGTGGGACTGCTGACCCGGGAGTATCCCCCGGACGTCTACGGCGGTGCCGGTGTCCATGTCGAGTTCCTCGCCAAGGAGCTGCGGCGGCTCGTCGACCTCGACGTGCACTGCTGGGGCGAGGGCCGCAGCGACGGGGTACTCCGCCATCGCCCCTGGTCGGCCCTGGACGGCGCCAACGAGGCCCTGCGCACCTTCTCGGTGGACCTCGCCATGGCCGCCGCCCTGGAGGGCCGCGAACTCGTCCACTCCCACACCTGGTACGCCAACCTCGCCGGCCACCTCGCCAAGCAGCTGTACGGCGTCCCGCACGTCGTCACCGCGCACTCGCTGGAGCCCCTGCGCCCCTGGAAGGCCGAGCAACTCGGCGGTGGGTACGCCCTGTCGAGCTGGGCCGAGCGGACCGCGGTGGAGGCCGCCGACGCGGTGATCGCCGTATCGGCGGCGATGCGCGAGGACATCCTCACCACCTACCCGGCGCTCGCCCCGGACCGGGTGCACGTCGTGCACAACGGCATCGACACCAACCTGTACCGGCCCGACCACGGCACCGACGCCCTCGCTCGCGCCGGCGTCGACCCGGACCGCCCGTACGTGCTGTTCGTCGGCCGGATCACCCGCCAGAAGGGCGTGCCCCATCTGCTGCGCGCCGTCCGGGACATCGACCCGGCGGCCCAGGTCGTGCTGTGCGCGGGCGCCCCCGACACGCCGGAGATCGACAAGGAGTTCCGCGACCTCTTCGCGGACCTGAGCCGCGCCCGCGACGGCGTGCACTGGATCCCGACCATGCTGCCGCGCCCCGAGGTGATCCAGCTCCTCACGCACGCGGCCGTGTTCGTCTGTCCCTCGGTGTACGAACCCCTCGGCATCGTCAACCTGGAGGCGATGGCGTGCGGCACTCCCGTCGTGGCCTCCCGGGTCGGCGGCATCCCGGAGGTCGTCGAGGACGGAGTGACCGGCACCCTCGTGGACGTCGACGAGGACCACGGGGACCACACGGCCTTCGAGGCGGGACTGACCCGGGCGCTGGACGCGCTGCTCGGCGACCCGGAGGCCGCGCGCCGGATGGGTGAGGCCGGCCGGGTCCGCGCGCAGGGAGAGTTCGGCTGGGACGCGATCGCACGCCGTACGGTCCGGCTCTACGAGGAGATCGTCAAAAAGGCGTAGCGAGCCCCGCGGCGGGGCATCCATGGGTTCCATACAGGGTGAGGGGAGCGGCCATGCGTCGTGGCGGACCTTCGGTGCTCGGCATCGTACTCGCGGGCGGTGAGGGCAAACGTCTGATGCCACTCACCGCGGACCGCGCCAAACCAGCGGTCACGTTCGGCGGCACGTACCGGCTCGTGGACTTCGTTCTGTCCAATCTCGTCAACGCCGACATCCTGCGCATCTGTGTGCTGACGCAGTACAAGTCGCACTCGCTGGACCGGCACATCACCACCACCTGGCGGATGTCCAGTCTGCTCGGCAACTACGTCACGCCCGTCCCCGCCCAGCAGCGCCTCGGCAAACGCTGGTACCTGGGCAGCGCCGACGCCATCCTGCAGTCGCTGAACCTCATCTACGACGAACGGCCCGAGTACGTGGCCGTGTTCGGCGCCGACCACGTGTACCGCATGGACCCGCGCCAGATGCTCGCCCAGCACATCGACGGCGGCGCGGGCGTCACGGTGGCCGGGATCCGCGTCCCGCGCACCGAGTCCTCCGCCTTCGGGGTGATCACCCCGGGATCCGACGGACAGACGGTCGACAGCTTCCTGGAGAAGCCCACCGACCCGCCCGGCCTCCCGGACGACCCGGAGACCGTGTTCGCCTCGATGGGCAACTACATCTTCACCACCAAGGCCCTCATCGAGGCACTCCAGCGGGACGCCGAGGACGAGGACTCCGTGCACGACATGGGCGGATCGATTCTGCCGCAGCTCACCGCGCGCGGCGAGGCCCAGCTGTACGACTTCAAGGACAACCACGTCCCCGGCGAGACCACCCGCGACCAGGGCTACTGGCGGGACGTCGGCACGCTCGACGCCTACTACGACGCCCATATGGACCTGATCGCCGAGCGCCCGGCCTTCAACCTGTTCAACCGCAGCTGGCCCATCTACACCCACGCCAACCAGCTCTCCCCGGCCCGCTTCAACTCCGGCGGCATGGCCAGCGAGTCGATCATCAGCGCGGGCTGTCTGATCCGCGGTCAGGTCACCCGGTCCGTGCTGTCCCCGGGCGTCGTGGTCGACCCGGGCGCGATGGTGCAGGGGGCGATCCTGCACGACAACGTGCGCATCGGACGCGGCGCGGTGGTGCGCGGGGCGGTCCTGGACAAGAACGTCGAGGTCCCGCCGGGTGCGACCATCGGCGTGAATCCCGAAAGGGACGCGGAGCTGTACACCGTCTCCAGAGGCGGCGTGATCGCCCTGGGGAAGGGCCAGCGGGTGTCCTGAACTTAATCCCCTGTTAACTCAGCGTAGCGAGTTCGTACTTGACCGTAATCGCCGCAAGAGGGTTGACTGCTTCTCCACCCGTCGTCTTCCTCCATCGTCGCCGAGGAGAGGCAAGCCCTTGACCGCCGATCACCTGTTGGCACCTCTCGACCTGGCGTTCTGGAACATCGAGACCCCCCAGCACCCCATGCATCTCGGGGCGCTGGGTGTCTTCTCCGCGGACTCGCCCACCGCGGCCGCCCACGCGGCCGACCTGCTCGCCGCCCGCGCGGCGGCCGTCCCCGGACTGCGCATGCGGATCCGGGACGTGTGGCAGCCGCTCGCGTTCGGCAGCGCCGTGCGCGAGCCCGACCCCGGCTTCGACCCCCTGCACCACGTCTGTCTGCACGCCGCCACCGCCGATTTCCAGGCCGAGGCCGGCCGGCTGATGGGACGCCCGCTGGAGCGCGCCCGCCCGCCGTGGGAGGCCCATGTGCTGCCGGGCGAGGACGGCGTGTCCTTCGCCGTCCTCTTCAAGTTCCACCACGCCCTCGCCGACGGCCTGCGCGCCCTGACCCTGGCCGCGGCGATCCTCGACCCCATGGACCTGCCCGCGCGCCGCCCCCGCCCGGCGGAGCCCGCGCGCGGGCTCGTCCCCGACGTGCGCAGAATCCCCGGGCTGCTGCGCGGCGCCGTCTCCGACGTGGGGCGCGCCCTCGACATCGGCGCCTCCCTCGCCGTATCGACCCTGGGGGTACGCTCCAGCGCCGCGCTCGCCGCCGCACCCACCGGCACCCGCAGTACCGCCGGAGTGGTCCTCGACCTCGACGACGTGCACCGCGTCCGCAAGGTCGTCGGCGGCACCGTCAACGACGTCCTCATCGCGGTCGTGGCGGGCGCCCTGCGCCGCTGGCTGGACGAGCGCGGCGACGGCAGCGGGGGTGTGCGCCCGCGCGCGCTGATCCCCGTGTCCAAGCGCCGGCCGCGCACAGCCCACCCACAGGGCAACCGGCTCTCCGGGTACCTGATACGGCTTCCCGTCGACGACCCGGACCCGCTCGGCCGGCTCGCCCAGGTCCGCACCGCCATGGACCGCAACAAGGACGCCGGACCCGGCCGGGGCGCGGGGGCCGTCGCCCTGCTCGCCGACCACGTCCCGGCCCTCGGCCACCGGCTCGGCGGCCCGCTGGTGAGCCAGGCCGCCCGGCTCTGGTTCGACATCCTCGTCACCAGCGTGCCGCTGCCCGGCTTCGGTCTGAAACTCGGCGGCAACCCGGTCACCGAGGTGTTCCCCTACGCCCCGCTGGCCCGCGGCCAGTCCCTCGCGGTCGCCGTCTCGACCTACCGCGACCGCGTCCACTACGGGCTGGTCGCCGACGCCGAGGCCGTACCCGATCTCGACCGGTTCGCGCACGCCCTGACCGCCGAGGTGGAGACCCTCATCACTGCCTGCGGTTCCTGACCGGAACTGGTTTGGAGGAGGGGCCCGGCGCTCCGTAGAATTCCGCGTTCGAAAGCGGTCGCGGTCAGGAGCGCCGCTCGGCGACCAGGAACGGCAGCGCGATGACGGTGACAGAGGACGGCTCGGCGATCACGGAAGAGGTCGTGTACGGGCCCGGCATCGACCCCGAGCGGCTCGCCGTCTGCCTCGGAGTGCTCGAGGAACTCGACAAGCTCGAGGTCGACCACCCCGACGCGATCGCCGTGCGCCGGGCCACCGCCGGTGTCTACCGCACCGTGAAGCAGCGCCGCCGCCAGGAGCGCCGGGCCGCCAAGACCGCCCACGACAAGGCGGTCACCGAATCCACCGCGACCGGCTCCGCCCAGCGCATCGACGACGAGACCGAGGGCATCCTGCCGTCGTCGGTCACCGAGGAGGGCAGGATCGCGGGGGTACTCCGGCGGCCCCGCTCCTGCTACACCTGCAAGGCCCGGTACGTCGAGGTCGACTACTTCTACCACCAGCTCTGTCCGGACTGCGCCGCCGAGAACCGCGCCCGCCGCGACGCCCGCACCGACCTCACCGGCAGGCGCGCCCTGCTCACCGGCGGGCGGGCCAAGATCGGCATGTACATCGCGCTCAGACTGCTCCGCGACGGCGCGCACACCACCATCACCACCCGGTTCCCCAAGGACGCCATCCGCCGCTTCAAGGCCATGGACGACTCGGCCGACTGGATCCACCGCCTGGAGGTCGTCGGCATCGACCTGCGCGACCCCGCGCAGGCCGTCGCCCTCGCCGACCAGGTCGCCGAGGCGGGCCCGCTCGACATCCTGATCAACAACGCGACGCAGACCGTACGCCGGCTGCCCTCCGCCTACGCCGCCCTGGTCGCCGGCGAGAGCGCCCCGCTGCCCGCCGGCGAACTGCCCGCCCACCACGTCATCGGCGCGTTCGGCTCCGGCGCGGTCGACGGCCTCGCCGCGCTGCCCCTCGGGTCCAGCGCCCTGGACGCGCAGCAGGTCGCCGACCTCGCCCTGGTCGCGGGCAACGCCAGTGTCGCCCGGCATCTCGACGGCACCGCCATCGACGCGGGCGGTCTGGTCCCCGACGTCGTCGACACCAACACCTGGGTGCAGACCATCGAGCAGATCTCCCCGGTGGAGCTCCTCGAGACCCAGCTGTGCAACTACACGGCGCCGTTCATCCTGATCAGCAAGCTCCGGCCGGCCATGGCGCTCGCCGCCCGCCAGACGGCGAGCGGGCGCGCGTACATCGTGAACGTCTCGGCGATGGAGGGCGTCTTCGGCCGTGGCTACAAGGGCGCCGGGCATCCGAACACCAACGCCGCGAAGGCCGCGATGAACATGGTCACGCGGACCAGTGCGCAGGAGATGTTCCAGACCGACGGCATCCTGATGACCTCGGTCGACACCGGGTGGATCACGGACGAGCGGCCGCACCACGACAAGCTGCGGCTCGCGGAGGAGGGGTTCCACGCGCCGCTCGATCTTGTGGACGGGGCGGCTCGGGTCTATGACCCTGTGGTGCGGGGGGAGGCGGGGGAGGACCTGTACGGGGTCTTCCTGAAGGACTACGCGCCGGGTAAGTGGTAGCGACTAGGGGGTTGTGCGTGCCCGGCGTACGCTCGTACCGCCGTCCACCAGCAGATCCGCCCCTGTGATCCACCCCGCGGCGTCCGAGCACAACCACAGCACCGCCTGCGCCACGTCCTCCGGCTCGCCGATCCGGCCCAGCGGCAGGCCCGCCGCTATGTCCTTCTCTCCCGGCTCCCATACGAACCGGGCCATCTCCGTCCGTACCAGGCCGGGGGAGACCGAGTTGACGCGTACCCCCGGGCCGAGCTCGCCGGCGAGCTGCTGGGTGAGGTGCAGGAGGGCCGCCTTGCTGGTGCCGTAAGCCCCGACGCCAGGGCCCACATGCCCCGCGCCCTCCGTGCAGATGTTGACCACCGAACCACCGTGCTCGCGCATCCAGCCGTGCCAGGCGTGCTGCGTCAGCCGTAGCGGCGCCTCGACGTTGACGGTGAACGCGTCGCGCCACACCAACGCGTCCGCGTCCATCAGCGTGCCGTAGGGCTGGTTCGTCGCCGCGTTGTTGACCAGGATGTCGAGCCGTCCGAAGGCCGACAGGCACAGATCGGTCAGCTCCCGCAGATGGTCTGTGTCCGCGACGCTCCCGGCCAGGCCGACCCCGTCCAGCTCGGCGGCGGTCCGTCGCACCTCGTCGGCGTCCCGCGCGCTCACGCACACCCGGGCGCCCGCGTCGGCGAGCGCCCGCGCCACCGCCCGTCCGATGCCCCGGGTCGCGCCCGTGACGACGGCGGCCCGGCCGCGCAGATCTCCGTACGACGACGTCATCGGCGTACGGTCTCACGGCGGTCTCTCAATCGACAGCCCCGAGACGGGAGTTGCGCTCGGCGACCAGTTCCAGCACCGTCCGCCAGTCCTCCAGCACGCCCGCGTCGAAGCCCGGGGTCAGACCGTCCTCGTCGGCCTGGCGCAGGCTGACCAGGTCGTCGTCGGCCGGAGTGCCGAGCGTGCCGCGCCACGGGTGCAGACCGAGGAGCCGGGCGACCCGGCGGCCGAGCAGGGGCCGTACGGCGTCGGCGACGCGCTCGGCACGGCCGTCCGGGTCGGCGGGGCGCAGGAGGTGGCCGATCGGGTGGACCAGCCCGGTCAGCTGGAGTTCCTTGTCCGCGGGGCGACTTCGGCGCAGCAGTGCGGCCGTCCGCAGCGCGTGGTCGTGCAGGTCGACCCCGGGGGCCGAACCGCCCGGAGTGTCCCGTACGCCCCGGCAGGCGTACAGCAGGTCCATCAGCTCCTCGACGCTGCGCAGCTCCATGCGTCAGTCCTCCTGCGAGACAGCCGTTCGATACGTCAGCAGATCATGGCGTGCTTGCGACCGGGCGAACGGGACTTGAACTGCGCGACATACGCCGGATGGGTGAACCTGAGCGGTGCATAAACGCGGAAAAGGGTTCAATTCACCAGTAGGGACAAGCGGGTGAGTTGCCATGGTTGTCCCAAAATCGCGGCGCTATCGAGCAGTGCCCCGCTCATTTGGTTAATGTGTATCGGACGGACAGCAGGACGGAGTGCCACCCACACCCACCGTCCGTCTGGGACAAGCCGGTTCACAACGGCCAGCTCTCCTCGAAGTCATCGGCACCACAGCGTCGCCACCGACTTCAGCCATACCCCAGGGAGCGTTTAGCGCCGGACCGCAGAGTGACCGGCCCGCCCCGAGGGTGACCCGACACATAAGGAGTGCGCGGTGACACCGGAGAAGACAGATCGCGAACCACGCCCCAAGGAACGCACGGAGCGTGCCGGCCGACGGCCCGGCGAGATCGGAAGCCTCGACGTGTGGGCCCGGTCCGCCCCCATCCGCCTCGCGGGCTACGAGGACGACCTCGCCGAGCCCCACATCCTGCCCAGCGTGGACTGAGCCCACCGGCAGACCCCTCGCGATTGCCTCAGGTATGGGCGTGCGTCCGCACCACATCGGCCACGCCCATGCCCAGCACCTCCGGTTCGGTCCAGCGGATCAGTCCAGCGGCGCTGTCCGCCGCCACGGCCGCAGGTTCTCCAACTGCCCCGCCAGTCGCAGCAGTTCCGCCTCGGAGCCGGGCCGGCCCACCAGCTGTACGGCGGTCGGCTCGCCGGACGGCAGTTCACCGAACGGCACGGCCATCGCCGGCCAGCCGGTCAGGTTCCACGGCGGGGTCAGCGGCGAGTAGTTGGTGTTCACCAGGACATTGCGCAGCCAGCCCCGCTCGTGCCACGGCTCCGACCGCGGCGAGCGCCGCGCCAGCGCCGGTGTGAGCAGCACGTCGTACTCCTCGAAGAACGGCTCCAGTGTCCGGCGCAGCTCCTCCCGCGCCGAGCCGGTACGCACCGTGTTCAGGAAGCGCCGGCCGATCGCCGCGTGCACCCGGGTCCGCCTGGTCAGCAGGCGCGGGTCGAGAGGCGCGGCGTCCACGGCGGTGCCCGCCGTCCAGTGCGCGAGCGAGGTGACGCCCAGTGACAGCGGGTACGGCGGGTCGGCCCGGCGTACCAGGTGCCCCGCCCGCATCAGGACTCCCGCCGCGTCCCGGGCGGCCCCGGCGTACGGAGCGCTCACGGTGACACCGGCCAGCGGGCTCCGTACCGAGACGGCGACGCGCAGCGCCTCGGGCTCCGCGGCGCCTTCGACCTTCGCGTCGGCCAGGACCGACAGCATCAGCCGCGCGTCCGCCACGGTCGTCGCCAGCGGACCGTTCTCCGACATGCCGAACCAGTCGCCGTCGCCGATGCCCGCCGGAACCACCCCGTGGCCCGGCTTGATCGTCACCAGGCCGCAGTTGGCCGCCGGTATGCGCAGCGAGCCCATCCCGTCGTTGCCGAGCGCGATCGGCACCATCCCGGCGGCGACCGCCGCGGCGCTGCCGCCGGACGAGCCGCCCGCCGTGCGCGAGGTGTCCCACGGATTGCGGGCACTGCCGTGCACGCCCTCCGTGGTGCCGAAGACACACAGCTCCGGCACGTTCGTCAGCCCCACGACCACCGCGCCCGCCGCCCGCAGCCGGGCCACCGTGACATGGTCGGCCGAGGCCGGCCGGTCCGGGGTCGCGGCCGAGCCGACCCGCGTGGACTCGCCCCGCACCGCCAGGTTGTCCTTCACCGCCACCGGCACCCCGGCCAGCGGCAGTTCGGCCAGATCGTCCCGGGCCGCCACCTCGTCCGCCTCCGCGAGCGCCGCCCGTGCCCGTACGGCCCGGAACGCGCCGATCCGTCCGTCAAGGCGTTCGATCCGCGCGAGATGCTCTGCCACCACCTCACGCGGCGTGACCTGCTTCTCCCGCACGGCGGCGGCGATCTCGACGGCGGTCCGGCCGGTCCAGACGGTCACGGCAGCTCCCTCTGTGTGCATGCGCTACTGGCGAGTACGTGCGTTTCGTAGGGAGAACTGTGCCCCGCCGGGCGCCTCGCGTCGAGAGGCGGCTACGGGCTGCGGACCGCGCCCGCCAGCCGGGTCGGCGGCAGATACTCCCTTACGTAGGTCCGCTCCCAGCACGCCCCCGTCTCGCGCAGTTCCCGCCAGGTGGTGAAGCGGTAGCGGAAGAGGCGGGCGCGGATGTAGCGGGGTGGCTCACCCGGCGGGAAGGGGGAGCGGCGCAGCAGCCTCAGCGTGTCGCGGTCGTCCGCCAGCAGCCGCTCCACCAGCGCCCCGAACCACGGGCCGGCGTACGCCGGGGAGAGCGCCGCGAACCACATCATCCAGTCCAGACGCAGATGGTAGGGCGCGAACTGGCGCGGCCAGCGCCGGGGGTCGCCCGGCTTGCCCCGGAACTCGTACTCCCGCCATTCGGAGTCCTCGCGCGGTACGTCGTCCGAGGTGCCCTCGACCACCACCTCGTAGCGGATCCGGCTCACGCTGCCGAACGCGCCGTAGGTGTTGACCAGGTGCAGCGGGTCGAAGGAGCGGTTCATGACCTGGCGGCGGGAGAGCATGTTGACCACCGGGCGGTGGCTGAGGAAGACCAGCAGGGCCGCCGCCGTCAGGACCACGACCTCGTACCAGACGGGCGCGGCGGGCCCGGACCGGTGGCCGGAGGGAATCTCCAGGGCGGACACGGCCAGCACCACCGTGATCCAGTTCAGCCAGGAGAAGTTGCCGGAAAGGATCAGCCACAGCTGGGTCAGGATCATCAGCGAGGCCGCCGCCGTCGCCACCGGCTGCGGGGTGAACAGAAGGAAGGGCACCACCAGCTGGGTGATGTGGTTGGCCGCCGCCTCCACCCGGTGCAGCGTCTTCGGCAGCCGGTGGAAGAACCAGCTCAGCGGGCCGGGCATCGGCTGGGTCTCGTGGTGGTGGTAGAGACAGGTGAGCTTTCGCCAGCACTCGTCGCCGCGCATCTTGATCAGGCCCGCCCCGAACTCCACCCGGAACAGGATCCAGCGGGCGAGGAAGAGCACCACGACGGGCGGGGCCACCTCGTCGTTGCCGAGGAACACCGCGAGGAACCCGGTCTCCAGGAGCAGGGACTCCCAGCCGAACGAGTACCAGGTCTGGCCCACGTTCACCATCGACAGGTACAGCGCCCACGGCACCAGCCACAGCAGCATCGCCGCCCACAGCGGCAGCAGACCGTCCACCCCCGCGAGGAGCGCCGCCGACACCGCGGCCCCCGTCCAGGCGCAGCCCGCGAACAGCCGGTCCGAGTAGCGCCACTGGAACAGGCTCGGCGCGGCCCGGAACGGCACCCGCTCGACGAAGCGGGGCACCGGCAGCATGCCGCGCTCACCCAGCAGCGCGCGGAACTGCAGGGCCGCCGTCAGGAACGCGACCAGGTAGACCCCGGCCAGGGCCCGCTGGAAGACCAGCCGGCTCAGCCAGTACCCGGGTGCGGTGAACCAGTCCATGTCTGACGCCTTCCCCGTGTCCCTCGCCCCGACTCGGCTCGAAGAATCGGACAAAAGCTGGCAAGGTGGGCGCATGGTTGATCGGGGAGCGAGCGCCCTGTCACTCCCGGACGACTGGCCCGCCCACCCGGATCCGATCCTGGCGCTCAACCGCATGGGCAGCTTCGACTGGGACCTGGACACGGGGCTGTTCCACATGGACGCCCGGGCGTACGAGGTCTTCGACCTCCGACCCGACGAGTACGACGGCGACCCCGCCTCGCTCGCCGTCCGCGTTCCGCCGAACGAAGGCATCCGCCTGGACGAACTCGTCGCCCAGGCCATCAAGGACGGCAGCGAGAACTACGGCGTCTACTTCCGCCTGCGCCGGCGTGACGGCACCCTGCGCTGGACCCACACCCAGGGCTACATCCACCGCGACGCCACCGGCCGCCCGCGCCGGATCGTCGGCATCATCCGCGACGCCACCGACGAACTCCAGGACCTGGCCGACCGCACCGACGCGTCCGACCTCGACGACGCGCGCCGCGAGCAGACCAGCGTCGTGCAGCTCACCACCGCCGCCCTGGCGCACGCCCGGACCGTGCAGGACGTCATCGACGTCCTCAAGGACACCCACGGCCTCACCCACCTCGGCGCCACCAGCCTCGTCATGGGACTGGTCGAGGCCGGCCGGATCCGGCTGATCGCCGAGGGCCCCGAGGGCAGTTTCGTGCCCGGCACACTCGTCACACGGATAGACGAGCCGTACCCGATGAGCGAGGTCGTGCGCACCCTCACCCCCCGCTTCATCGAGTCCCCGGACGAGTTCGCGGCCGGCTACCCCGTGCTCTGGCCGCACATCACCGATCTGAAGATCACCTCGGCGGCCTATCTGCCGCTGATCGTCCAGGCCCGCCCGATCGGCGCGATGGGCCTGCTCTACAGCGACCGCGAGGGCTTCACCCAGGACGAGCGCAACATCCTCGTCGCCCTCGGCAGCAGCATCGCGCAGAGCCTGCAACGGGCCATGTTCTACGAGCAGGAGAAGGACATCGCCCAGGGCCTCCAGCAGGCCATGCTGCCGCGCACCATCCCCAGCGTCCCCGGCGCCGACGTCGCCGTCCGCTACCGCGCCGCCACCATAGGAGGTTCCCTCGGCCGGGACATCGGCGGCGACTGGTACGACCTGATCCCGCTGCCCGGCGGCCGGGTCGGCGCCGTCATCGGCGACGTCCAGGGCCACGACACGCACGCCGCGGCCGTCATGGGCCAGCTGCGCATCGTCCTGCGGGCCTACGCCGCCGAGGGCCACCCGCCGGCCACCGTGATGGCCCGCGCCTCCGTCTTCCTCCACGAACTCGACACCGACCGCTTCGCCACCTGTCTGTACGCGGAGGCCGACCTGTCCACCGGGGTCGTCCAGGCGGTCCGCGCCGGGCACATCGACCCGATGCTGCGCCACCCCGACGGCACCTGCCGGCGCGTCGCCTTCCCCGGCGGGCTGCCGCTCGGCCTGTCCGCCGAGTTCGGCAGCCTGGACTACCCGGTCGGCACCATCGAGCTGGATCCCGGCCACACCCTGCTGCTGTGCACCGACGGCCTCGTCGAACAGCCCGGCGTCGACCTCGACGACGGCATGCGCGGCCTCGCCTCCCTGATCGCCGACGGCCCCGACGACGTGCGTAAGCTCGCCGACCTGCTGATCGACGTCGCCGAGGAGCGCGGAGGCGACGACGACGTGGCCCTGCTCCTGCTGCGCCGGCGCGGCCTGGACACCCCCCGGACCGGCGGCCGGCTCCAGCAGCACGTCGCGCCGGGCGACCCGGAGGCCCTCACCGCCGCCCGGCACATGATCGGTTCCGCCGTCCGGGCCTGGGGCGCCCGGGACCGCGCCGACGAGATCGAACTGGTCGCCGACGAACTGATGACCAACGCCCTCATGCACACCGAGGGCGCCTCGATCGTCACCCTGCGGGCCCTCGTCGGAGGCGGCGAACGGCGGCTGCGGGTCGAGGTCGAGGACACCTCCAGCGCCCTCCCGCGCCGCCGAGAGGCCGGAGTGTCGGGCGTCTCCGGGCGGGGCCTGCTCCTGGTGGACCTGCTCGCCGACGTGTGGGGAGTGGAGGCGCGGGGCGGCGGCAAGTGCGTGTGGTGCGAGTTCGTCGTCGACGAGAACAACCGACGCGAACACAGGTGACCCCTCTGGCACTCTGGACGTATGCCGGAACTCCCCGAGGTCGAAGCGCTGAAGGACTTCCTGGCCGAACACCTCGTCGGCCACGAGATCGTGCGCGTGCTGCCGGTCGCCATCAGCGTCCTGAAGACGTACGACCCTCCCCTCACCGCCGTCGAGGGCCACGAGGTCACCGCGGTACACCGGTACGGCAAGTTCCTCGACCTGGAGACGGCGGACGGCCCGCACCTCGTCACCCACCTCGCCCGCGCGGGCTGGCTGCACTGGAAGGACCGCCTGCCCGACGGCCCGCCCCGCCCCGGCAAGGGCCCCCTCGCCCTGCGGGTAGCCCTGGAGACCGGCGAGGGCTTCGACCTCACCGAGGCCGGCACCCAGAAGAGGCTCGCCGTGTACGTCGTACACGACCCCCAGGAGGTCCCCGGTGTGGCCCGCCTCGGACCCGACCCGCTCGCCGCCGACTTCGACGAACAGCGCTTCGCCGCCCTCCTCGCGGACGAACGCCGTCAGCTCAAGGGCGCCCTGCGCGACCAGAGCCTGCTCGCGGGCGTCGGCAACGCGTACAGCGACGAGATCCTGCACGCCGCCCGCATGTCCCCCTTCAGACTCGCCGCGTCCCTCACCCCGGAGGAGACCCGCACCCTCTACGACGCCCTGCGCACCACCCTCACCGAGGCGGTCGACCGCTCACGGGGCGTCGCCGCCGGGCGTCTCAAGGCCGAGAAGAAGAGCGGCCTGCGGGTCCACGGCCGGACCGGCGAGCCCTGCCCGGTCTGCGGCGACACCGTCCGCGAGGTCTCCTTCAGCGACTCCTCGCTCCAGTACTGCCCCACCTGCCAGACGGGCGGCAAGCCGCTCGCCGACCGGCGGCTGTCCCGGCTGCTGAAGTAGGCCTGCCGGGGAAGCCCGCCTCACACGAACTTGTCGGCGACCAGGAATCCGAGGAGCAGGAGTCCGCCGAGGGCCAGCGCCGGAATCGCCAGGAAGTTCGCCGCCCAGGCCAGCGACTTGGCCGTGGCCGACGCCGCCGGGGTGTACTGCCCGAGGCGGGTGCCCAGGTGGTGACGGGTGAGCGCGCACAGCACAAGCGCCGCGACCGCCGTGCCCAGGGAGACGACGAGCGGCGTCAGCCCCCCGAGGTCCTGGACGTGCTGCGCGAGATCGGCGGTCGAGGACTGCCGCAGCCGCGCGGCCCGTGTCCCCCGGACGCACGCCAGCACGACGGTCCCGACCGAGGCGACGGCGAGCACCAGCGCGAGGGCGCCCAGAACGGGAGCCGTCCGGGCCGAGCGGGCCGGGGAGGAGCCGGCCGGGGTTTCCCGGCGTGGAGCGGTGGGGGCGGTCGGGGGCGTGTGGCGCGGCACGGCCACGGTCGGGGGTGCTTCGTGCGGCGCGGGGGGCACCGATATTTCGTGGTGCGGCGAGGGCGCGGGGCGGGGCGCCGGTCCCGGGCGGACCGAGGTGGTGGTCATACCCGGTCCGTCGGCTGCGGGGCGTTTCCCGGTGGGCGACCCGAGGTCCCTGCCGGAGCCGCTGCGCCGACGCGCCTGTTCCGGTCCGACACCGAGCGGTACCTCGGGGACCCGGGCCGGGCCGGCGTCCGGCGTCGACCCTTCAGGGCCGGTGCCGGGCACGTGTTCCTCGGGGGGCCACGTTCTCGGCGGCGGAGGGGGAGGCGGTGGTGGGGGAGTCGCCGGTTCCGGCGGGGTGACCGGGGCCGGGACCACCTCCGCCTCGACGTGTACCGTCGCCTCGCCCGTCGGCCCCTTCAACAGCAGGTCGCCGCGCAGCCGTCCGGCCCGTGACGTGTCGACGCCGACGTCCAGCCCCTCGGGCGACTCCTCGGCCCGCAGCCATGCGTCGGCGGACGGTTCGGGACGCGGGCTGCAGGCGCGGGCCAGGGGCGGGCCGAGCAGATGGACGGGCCGGTGCGGCGCGTCGGAGTCCTGCGGCACCTGCCCGAAGTCCAGCAGGACCGGGTCGGGCCGGATGTCCGCGTCGGCCAGGGCCCTGCGCGCCTCCTCGGAGACCACCCTGATGTCGTCGCGCTCGATCTCCCGGAGGGCGTCGTGCGCGCCCAGCGCCTTCGGCAGGTCCGCGCTCTCCAGCCAGCCCCGCAGCTCGGCCACGGCACCCAGCCGGGTGTAGAAGTTGGAGTGCTCCACGGCCCGGCGCAGGGCGGGCGGCACCGGCCGGCCCACGACGCGGTGCCGTCTGCTGTGCGCGAGGTACATGTCGCCCTGCATCTCGACGCTGCGCCCCGGCGTCTGATGGGGGTTCTGCCGCTTCACATGGTCGAAGACGTAGTCGTACAGCTCGTCGAGGGAGACCTCGCCGTCCGCGTCCAGGTCGGCCTCACCGCTGGTCAGCCCCTCCACCACCGCATGGGTGAACACGGAGGGCCGGGGAGCCGTGCCGGGCGCGAGTTCGGTGCCCTCGAAGGCGTACTCCATGGAGTTGGAGGCGGTGATCACCGCCCACCCCCGGCCGCCGCCGAGCCGTTCCCCGCCGAAGGACTCCAGGACATGGACGTCCCCGGTGCCGCGCACCGAGGACGAACCCCGGGAGAACGCGCCGCCGTAGCAGCAGTCGAGGAACAGCACGGTCCGCCGGGCCCGGGTGTGGAACATGCAGTGCCGGACGAACCCGGCCGAGACGGCCGTGGCCTCCAGGAGCCGGGGCTCGGTGTCGCGGGCGGCGAAGTACAGCGACCCGGACTCGCTCTTCAGGCCGTGGCAGGAGAAGTGCACCATCAGCGTGTCGTCCCGGCGGCTCTCGGAGAAGAAACGCTCGATGCCGCGTCTGATGGCGTCCACCCGTTCGTTTCTCAGCACTTCCACGTCGAAGTCGCCGATCTCCGGGTCGCCCAGGACCCGCGCGAGCGAGACCGCGTCCTGCGCCGGTGACCGCAACTGCTTCAGACCCTGGTCGTCGTACCGGTCATTGGCGATGATCAGCGCGTGCCGGGAGGTGTTCATGGCTCACGCCCCGATGGTGGAGTGGCGGCTGACGAACAGGTCGAACGCCTCCGAGACCTGTTCCGTCGTCGCCTCGGAGATCTCCAGCACGTCGTCGTCGATCGTCAGCCGCAGAGTGGGCCGGGAGCCCCGGCAGCGGCCGCGCCAGTCCCGGATCGCGTTGACGACCTGGGTCAGTGCGGTGGCCGAGCCGCTCAGGCTCACCAGCAGGGCCCCGATCGAGGCGACGTCCACGGCCCGGGCGCCGGGCGGGAGCTCTTCCCGGGCGGGCACGGACGTGACGTCGTCCACGTCGAGTTGCAGCAGTTCCGCGCGGAGAAAGCCGGTGAGTTCCGCGATGTCCTCGGCCTCCGCGCCCTCCTCGGTAAGGAGGATTCGAAGCGTATTGTCCATCGGTGGCTCCACGTCCTCAGCAACATTTTCCGTCGCCGAGCGCGCCACCGCAAACGATGCGGTTTCAACTTGCCCGTGCCGAAGTGACCGTGACCGGCGTCGAAGTGACCTGAACTCACTCCGGGCCGAGGTCAGTCGGTGGGCAGCGTCACCAGGTGTTCGCCGTCGGCCGTGCGCAGCTCGTAGCGGATGATCTCGTCGGGGTGCATCGCGGCGCCGCCGTGCATCGTGTTGGGGCGTGCGTCGTGCGTCGGAACGTTCCAGCTGGTGACGGTCTGCTCCGAGCCGTCGTGTCCGACGGCGACCAGCCGGCAGTCGCGGGGCCCGGCCCCGTCCTTCACCGTCAGCTCGATGTCGCTGCCCCACACCTCGTTCTCGATCTTCACCTGCGCCCACACGCCCGACTTCTCGTCGGTGGCGGTGACCTGTACGGCGTCGTCGTCGCCGCCCGTCGCCATCATCGCGACCGCGGGACCGGCCAGGGCGATCACCACGGAGGCGGCCAGCGCGAACAGGAGCTTGCGGCGGGAGGCCCGGTGCCGGACCGCCACCTCACCGAGCAGCTTGTCCAGCAGCTGCGGTCCGGGCCCCGCGAAGGGGTGCACGGTGCGCGGCGTGGCCCGGCGGTAGAGCATCATCTGCCGTGCGGTCGGGCCGAACTCGGTGACCTGGGCCGCGCAGCTGGGACATTCCATGAGATGGTCCTCGAACCGGAAGGCCTCCGCCTCGTCCAGCACGCCGAGCGCGTACGCGGCGACGTCGCGATGCCTCTCCAAGGACCTCATGCCGAAACCTCGTGCCTTTGGGTGCCAGTGGGACTACTCCTTGCTCCCACCGGTACGGACCAGGCACGGGAATCACTCAGGCGCGTACCGAATCGTGACCCAAGTGTTCGGAGCCGTCGGCCCCCCGGATTGGTCGGATTCTAAAAAAGATGAATCGCCAGGTGCCCGAGGGGCAGACCGAGCTGCCAGGCGGGCGTCCAGACCTTGGGTCCCTCGTCCTCGCCGGCCGGCGCGCCGCCCGGAACCGCGTTGAGATCGGGGGCGAGCAGCTCGGTCTCCTCCAGCCATCGCCAGGCGGCGGCGGCCAGTTCCAGATCGGGCGCCGGGCCGTCGGAATCGGCGGCCTCGGCCTTCAGTTGGGTCATACGTTCGGCGACCCAGTCCTGCCACGGCTGGTCGTACGCCGTGAGCGAAAGCCAGGTCTCGAGCTGAGTGACGACCCGGATGCCGGGCAGCTCGCCGTCGGTGTCGGACAGGAAGATGGTGAGCGCCAGGGCGTCGCGCCCGGCGCGGAACTCGAAGGACGTCGGCGGCATGAGATCGCCGGTCCGCAGCAGTTCGTCGGCGATGTACTCGGCGTACAACCAGGCCATGGGGACGACGAGTTCACCGCCGCCGGGGCCCTCCGTGCTCTGATGACCTCTGTGCAGCATCCCTTCCTGCCTTCCTCCGGTGCGTGCGCGTAGCCCGTCGCCGGGTCCCCTGGAGACCGGTTACCGGTCCCGAGCGGAACACGGATAAGGACACCCGATTACTCAACGGGTGTCCTCGGCAAGGCGCTTTACGGAGGCTTGACTCGACTGTGGGTTTCAGCCCAGGTCGGGCGCGTACCCGGGAAGCACCCTGCGCAGGGCGCGCAGCGCGTAGAACGCGCGGGACTTCACGGTACCGGGCGGGATACCCAGGGCCTCGGCGGCCTCCGCCACACTCGCCCCCTGGAAGTACACGAGCACCAGGACTTCGCGGTGCTCGGGAGTGAGAGTCTTCACAGCCTCGCGCACATCCAGCGCCGCGGCGGCCTGCTCGGCGTGGTCCGCGCACACCGGGGCGTTCTCCAGGACCGCGTCCCCGACCTCGGCCGGCCGCGCCTGCCGGGCCCGGCGCGCGTCGATCGCGAGCCGTCGGCCGACGGTGAGCAGCCAGGGCCGTACGGAGTCGAAAGCGTCGGCGCGCAGCGCCTCGGGGTGCTGCCAGGCGCGTACCAGGGTCTCCTGGACCAGGTCCTCGGCGCGCTGGCGGTCGCCGTCGCTCAGCCTCAGCAGCAGCGCGAAGAGCGGCCTGCCGTGCTCGCGCTGCAGTGCGGCGAGTTCGTGCTCGGCGGTCGTCGTCCTGGCGGCGAGGGCGGTTCCGGCTGTCATGGGCGTATGGCACCGCAAGGGGCCGTTTCGGGACAGGGCACGCACACGGCTCTGCGACGGACGGTCGATCGCGTCGACGAACGGTTCGACGAACGGTCATGACTACGCCGATCGCGCGCATCGCGCCGTACACCGGGAGAGCCGCGGCCGTCCGTCCGGACCCATGGAGTAGGAGTGATACGTGCGCAAATATGACAATCCATCTGAGATGGGGTGATCCGGTGCTTGTCGCGCGCAGACACCAGGTGGCTCTGGCGATGACCGTCCTGCTCGCGGTGGCCGCCGCCTGCCAGGCCGACGAGCGGCAGCCGTCACCCGAGCGGTCCGGCCGCCCGGCCCCCGCCGCGGCCGCGGGCTTCACCCTCGTGGCCACCGGCGCCATCCTCCCGCACAGCTCGGTCATCGACCGCGCCGCCTTCGACGCCGGGGGCGCGGGCGGCGCGGAGGGCACGGAGGGCACGGGCGGCGTGGCGGGCGTTGGTGGCGCAGCCGGTGCCGGTGCCGCTGCCGGTGGTGTGGGTGGCCTGGGTGGCGCGGGTGGTGTGGGCTACGACTTCCGTCCCATGCTGGAGGGCGTCAAGCCGGTGGTCTCCCCGGCGGATCTTGCCCTGTGCCACCTGGGCACCGTCTTCGGAGCGCCGGGCGCCCAGCCCGACGTCAAGTCACCGCCCGAGATCGCCCGGGCCCTCGCCGCCACCGGCTACGACGGCTGCTCCACCGCCTCCGCCCACAGCCTCGACGACGGCGCCCCCGGAGTGCAGCACACCCTGGACGCCCTGGACGGCGCGGGCGTACGGCACGCCGGCACCGCCCGCACCGAGGCCGAGGCGGGCGCGGTCGCCCTGCTGCGCGCGGGCCCCGCGCGGGTGGCCCAGCTGGCCTACACCTCCGACGCGGGCGGCCAGCTCCTTCCCGTGGGGCAGCCCTGGGCCGTCCGCTTCATCGACGCCGGCCGCGTCCTGGCCGACGCCAGGGCCGCCAGGAAGGCGGGCGCCGACGTGGTCGTCGTCTCCCTGCACTGGGGCACCGCCTGGCAGGACACCCCCGACGAGCGCCAACTCGCCCTCGCCCGCGCCCTCACCGCCTCGCGCAGCGACGGCCGCCCCGACATCGATCTGATCCTCGGCGCCGGCGCCCATGTCCCGCAGCCGTACGAGAAGGTCAACGGCACCTGGGTCGTCTACGGCCTGGGGGACCAGATCGCCGGCGAGACGACCGGCTACCAGGGCGTCCAGGACCCGCGTGGCAACCAGTCCACCGTCGCCCGCCTCACCTTCGCCCCGCCCGTACGGCCCGGAGGGCGCTGGGAGGTGCGGAAGGCCGAGTTCCTGCCGCAGATGTTCGACGTGGACGCGGGCCGGGTGGTCGACCTGAACAAGGCCCTCGCTGCCGGCGCCGGCGTCCAGGGCCCGCGCGACCGGATCCGGGACCTCGTGCTGAGCCGGGGCGCGGTGAAGGACGGGCTGGTGATGGGGGAGTAGGCGGCTCGCGAGGGGGGTGTCGCGAGGGGGGTGTCGTGAGGGGGGCGTCGTGAGAGGGGCGTCGTGAGAGGGCGTCAGTCCTCGACGTCGACGTGGTCGAACGTCCTGAGCATCTCGGTCAGCACCCGCACGCACGCCCGGACCTCGGCGTCGGTCAGCTCCCCGCCGACCTGACGGTTCAGGGTGTGCTCCCGGTCGAGGACGGCGGTGATCAGCACCCGGCCCTCCTCGGTGAGCCGGATCAGCGACGAGCGCTGGTGCGCGGGGTTGGGGACGCTCTCCACCCACCCGTGCGCCGCCGCGTCGTTGACCATCCGCTGCACGAACTGCCGGCTCAGCGCCTGGATCCGGCTCAGTTGCGGGACCGTCATGTCCCCCTGTCTGCGCAGCAGGTCCAGCACGGACCGCACGCCGACCGAGGCCCCCTCGACCGCCTCGCCCTGCTCCACCTTGCGCAGGGCGCGCCGGTAGAGCGGGCCGACGAGGTCGAAGACCTCGACGAGGCGGTGGCCGAGTTCGTCGGGCGGGAGCGGCCGGTTCGTGTCGTTCACCCCGCCATCATGACACCTTGGTTGCCAAATCCGATCCGGGATGACACCTTGGTTGTCATGACTGCTGCTTCGGAACTGAAGTACCCGGCCATGAAGTACTGCCCGACGGACGACGGCGACCTCGCCTACCGCGAGGCCGGCACCGGGGACCCGGTCGTCCTGCTCCACTCGGGGTACGTCGACCACCGTGTCTTCGACGCCCAGATACCGGCGCTCGCCGCCGCCGGCCACCGGGTGGTCGCGGCGGACATCCGCGGCCACGGCGCCTCCGCCAACGCGAGCAGGCCCTTCCGGTGGGCCGACGACCTGGCGGGCCTGCTGCGCCACCTCGATGCCGGCCCGGCGGTGCTCGTCGGCGTGTCGATGGGCGGACTCGTCGTCAGCGACATGCTGCTCGAACACCCGGAACTCGTGCGCGGGGCCGTGCTGGCCGGTGCCTCGACCGGGGAGTTCCAGGACTCCGACCCCTGGCACAAGGAGATCCAGGCCGAGACCGGCCGCGCCTTGGCCGCCGGTGACATCGAAGGCTGGCTGAAGGCGTTCCTGCGCTACGTCCCCGGCCCGCACCGCACGCTCGACGACGTCGACCCGGACATCCCGCGCCGGCTCAGCGAGATGGCGCTGCACACCGTCGCCAAGCACACCCCCGGTGAGAAGAACTGGCACGTGCCCGTCACCGACACCTGGCCCCGGCTGCCGAAGGTCGAGGTCCCGGTGCTCACGGTGAACGGCGCCCTCGACACCGCCGATGTCCTCGCCGCCGCGCAGCGCCTGGCCGACACCGTCCGGCACGGCCGTTCCGTACTGATCGAAGGCACCGGGCACTACCCGAACATGGAGAAGCCCGAGGAGTTCACCGCGGCCGTCACGGACTTCCTGCGCATCCTCTGACCCGCCTTACGGCACGACCGTCACCGGCCACCGCCCCGCCTTCACCAGGCGTACGGCGACCGAGCCGACGATCCGGTGGCCGGCCTGTTCGGAGGCGCCCACCACCACCGCGTCCGCCTTGAGCTGGTCCGCGGCCTTCACCAGACCGCTGTAGGGGTCGCCGCGGAACGTGTGGAACTCCCAGCGCACGTCGAATATCCCGCGGGTCTGCTCGGTGGCGTGCCGGATCTGCGCGACCAGGTCCTCGGCGATCGCGTCGGTCGTCTCCGCGACCGGCACCCCGAGCGCCGCGCCCGCCGCCATCACCGGCTGCACGTACACCACGGCGAGCAGCGCGTGCTGGCGGCGGGCCAGACCACCCGCGTAGGCCGCGGCACGCAGCGAGGGGTCGGAGCCGTCCACGCCGACCACGATGACCTTGGGCCCGTCCGTGCCCCGCTCGAAGCGCTGTGAGGGCTCCTGCGAAGGCTGCTGCGAGTGCTGTTCCGTCACGGCCCAGAGGCTATCGGACCCCACAGGTCCGCCCGGTGCGGGTAAACACCGGACCACACCCGGTGCGCCGCCGCTGCGACGGCAGGGTGCGCCGGGCGGGTGGAATCGTGCCGCCGGAGCGGTGCCTTGGTGGTGCGCCGGGGCTCCGGCGGGCGACTGATGACTGCATGAAGAAGGATCAGTTGTTCACACGGCGCGGAGTGTTGCTCGCCGGCGCCACCGCCGCCGTGGGCGCGGCCGGGACCGCCGGGCTGCTCACGTGGGGCCCGGGCGCGGAGCGTGCCGCCGGGCCGGCCGCGGGGGCGCCCGCGCGGAGACTGCCGCTGAAACCGTCCGCCTACCGGCTCCAGCCACTCACCGGCTACGGCCCCCCGCGCTCCGTGTCCGGCCGCACCCCGGTCCGTCACGAACCGCTGCTGAAGATCTCCGGCCGCGGCCGGACCATGGTGCTGACCTTCGACGACGGACCCGACCCCCGCTACACCCCCCAGATCCTCGACACCCTCGCCGAGTACGACGTCCGCGCGATGTTCTTCGTCTGCGGGGAGATGGCCGTCTACCACCAGGACCTGCTCGGCAGGATGGCCGACGAGGGCCATGTCGTCGGCAACCACACCTGGTCCCACCCCCTGCTCACCACCCTCACCCGCAAGGAGATCCGCCGCGAGATGTCCCGCACCAGCGAGGTCATCGAGGAGGGGTACGGGGAGCGCCCCCACTGGTTCCGGGCCCCCTACGGCGCCTGGAACCGCGCCGCCTTCCAGCTGGGCTCCGAGATGGGCATGGAACCGCTCGCCTGGACGGTCGACACCCTCGACTGGACCGCCCCCGGCACCCGCAGCATCGTCGACGCGGTCGAGAGCGGGGCCGGCCCGGGCGTCGTGGTCCTCTCGCACGACGCCGGCGGCGACCGCTCCCAGAGCGTCAAGGCCCTGCGCCGCTATCTGCCTCACCTGCTGGACTCCGGCTACCACATCACCGTCCCGCAGCGGCAGTACACCTGAGCGGCTCCGTCCCGCCCGCCCGGCCGGGCCCGCTCAGCGGACCTCGACCAGGCGGGCGAAGACGACGACATTCCCGTCGTATCCGTTCGCCTTGGAGAAACCCCCGCCGCAGGTGATCACCCGCAGTTCCGCAGTGCCCTTGGAGGCGTAGACGCGGTCGCCGGGGAAGTTGTTCTTCGCGAAGACCTCGATTCCGTAGATCTCGAAGACCGCCGTCTTTCCGTCGCCCCGCGCCACCTCGACGAGACTCCCTTTCTTCAGGGCGCCGAGTGCGTAGAACACGGCCGGGCCGAATTGGTTGTCGACATGGCCGACCACCACCGCGGTTCCCTTTTCCCCGGGCGCGACCCCGCCGGTGAACCAGCCGGCCAGATTCGGGTCCTCCGGCGGCGGCGCCGCCACCCAGCCGTCCGCGTCGAGGCCGACCGCCATCACCGGCGCGTCCACCTGGATCGCCGGGATCCGCACCCGGTCCGGCACGGCGTACGCGAGCGCGCCCGGCTCCTGTCCGAAGGTCCCGGAGGTGCTGCGGCTGTCCGCGGCCGCGGCCGCCGCCGACGCGGGCTGCGGCGGACCGATGTCGAACTCCCCCGAACCATTCCGGATGAGCGCGAGACCGGTGAGCAGCACCAGCGCTATCACCCCCCAGGGGGCGCGCTTCTTCGGCCGCTCCTCCCTGTCCGGCATCTCGGACAGCTCGTACGCAGACATTCGCCATCCCCTTTCGACGCGGCCGTCGCCACGTCCCTCAGCGCATATCAGAACGCTAAGTCCCGCGACGGGAACCGGCGACGGGGCGGCGGCGAAACGGGTGGCTCCCCACCCGTTCCGCCCTTTTCGGTGCGCCATCCGAGTTGCCACCGGCAGGAAATTTCTGACGGTCCGTGACCTGCGGCGATAGGCGATTGTCCACTCCTCGCCCGGCGTGTCCGCTCACCAGGACGGACCATTCCCGAAATGCGGGCCCCCGCACGGCATCTGAGGGTCGTTCCGGGAGGCGTTCTCTCGCCGACACCACCGGGGACGGGCCCCGGGGCGCCTTCCGCGGAGGAACACATGCGCACCACTCGCCTACTGAAGGCCTCGGCCGTCTCGGCGGCCACGGTCGCCGCGCTCGGCCTCGCCGCGCCCGCGGCCGACGCGCGCGACGGTATGAACGCCAACCCGAACAACATCGTCGTCCTGCCCAGCGTGATCGCCCGGGGTGGCCAGATCACCGTGACCGTCGACGGCTGCCCGGCCGGCGGCACCATGACCTCGAACGCCTTCCCCCAGGCCACGCTGACCCCCATCAGCGGTGCCAACCAGACCGCCAAGGGCACCGCGACCATCCACGACAACGCCCGGCCCGGCACCTACGACATCACCGTCAACTGCTCCGGCCGGACCCTGACCCGCCCGGCCGCCTTCACCGTCCTCGGCGGTGTCCGCGGCGGCCTCGGCGGCAGCAGCTCCAGCGGGGCCACACCGACCGACCTGGCCATCGGCGGTGGGCTCGTCGCCGCGGCCCTGGCCGGCGGTGGCCTGTTCTGGATGCGGCGCCGCGCGGAACGCCGTATCTGAAGCGGTTTCACAAGCGGCTTCGCCCCGGCCCCTTTCCGGGATCCGGGGCGAAGGCGGTTGCCGGCCCGTCAGGCGGCGTCCTCGCCGGTGCGCCGCCCCGAGAAGTCCACGCTCAGGGGATGCCCGGGAACAGGTGCAGGAAGGGTTCGGCGGACGCCGTGATGCCCCGGCTGTAGGGCGCGTCGAAGTCCCAGATGAGGAACAGCAGGAAGGCGATCAGCGCCGAGAACAGCCCGGCCAGGACCAGCTCCCGGGGGGTACGCCGGATCTGCAGCGCGAAGACCATGCCGATGGTGATGACGGCCCCGGCGAGCAGCCCGAACCAGACCACGCCCGGCATGGTCGCCCCGGTCGACTCGGCCCGGGCGTTGCGCGACTGGTCGGCGGCCGCCATCTGGTCCAGGAGCGGCTGGTAGGCCTGGGCCTGGAAGTCGGACGTCGGCTCGTAGTCGGTGAGGTCCGCCCGGAGCCGGCCGAGGAGCTCACCCCCGCGCTCCGTCACCTCGCCCTTGTCGGCCATCTCCTTCCACTCCTTGGTGACGACGTGTCCGACATAGGCGTTGACATCCGCCCGAATGCGGTCACGGACGTCGGGCGGATACACCCGCACCCGCTCCGAGATCTCGTGCAGCGCCTGCGCCTCGGCCTGGACGTGGTCCTGCGCGGTGCTGCGGGCCTCCCAGACGCCTGCGATGGCCAGGCCCAGGACGATGGCGTAGACCACGCCGATCCACATCGTCATGTACTCGATGACGTCCGGTGTCTCCGAGGGGTCCTCGTCCTCGGGCGCCCTGCGGTGCCGAAGGAGCGTGATGACGACGACCACCACACAGGCGGCGAGCATCGCGAGGGTGAGAACAAGCCATTCCGGCAAGAGATGCCTCCAGGATCTGCGCTAGCGCGCCCGCAGCGCCGCGACGGCGATCAGCGCGGGCACGGTGATGAGCAGGACGTAGGTGACCGGCGAGGTGGTGCCGCCGGACTGCCGTTGGCGCGGCAGGGAGTGGTACGCCGGGTAGCTCACCGGCGTGGCCGAGGGGCTCGGAGTGGGCTTGGGCGTCGGCTTCGGGGGTGGTGCCGGTTTCGGCGAGTGCGTGGGCGTGGGCGTGGGCGTCGGTGTCGGTGTGGGCGTCGGCCGGGGGCGTGGCGCCGCGGGTGCGGGCCGCGGCGGTGGCGGCGGCGTGGGCCTGGGCGCCGGCCGGACGCTGGGCTTCGGCGGAAGCGTCATGGTGGGCGTCGGTTCGGGTTTCGGCGTCGGGGTGGGGGTCGGCTCGGGCGGGGGCTTCGGCGGCGGCGGAGGTGGCGGAGGTGTGGGCTTCGGCGGCCGGCACACCGGCGGCATCGGCGGGTCGGGCCAGCCCGGAGGCGGGGTCGGCCAGGAAGCGCCGCTCCCCGCGACCGCCACCGCCACGGTGCCGTCCGGGCCGGTGGAGGCGTACGCGCACGCGTCGGCCACGGCCACTCCGGCCGGCGCGGCCGCGAGGATCCAGACCGTGGCCGTGAGGGCCAACGCCCTGGCGGCCAAGGCGGAACGGTTCGGTTCGGGTCCATGCACGACCGAGATCATGCGGCCTGCCGCTCCGGCGCACGCCCGCACCCGCCACGATTGCCCCGAACGGGGGAATGTGCGGCACCGGGGTTTGGCGGGCAGATGTTCGCCCGTACACCCCGAGCCGCTCGGCACCCGTGCGTCCCACGCGCCCGGGCACAGGTTGCCGAAAGTTTTTTGTGGCGCGTTTGAACACAACGGCCGTCGCCGTGCGTACCCAAGGCCGTGCGGCGGCGCAGCAGGGCGCTGCAACACCATAAGGACTATCTGGGAGTTGCTGACGATGAAGACCTCCTGGCGGAATGCCTCACTCGCGGCAAGCGCCGTGGCTGTGCTGACGCTGACGACGGCGTGCGGCCAGGAAAGCGGAACGTCTGCGTCGAGCCAGAACGTCGGAGCCACCGCGGGTGCCGCCGGCACCATCGCCGGTGTCGGATCGGGCACCGGGATCACCGGCGGCGCCGCCGGTGCCGGTGCCACCGCGAGCGCGACCGGCGAGGCGACCACGGGCGGCGCCGCCGCTCAGGGCAGCGCTGCCGGTGAGCTGGCGATCTCCGCGAACGCCGAGCTGGGCAAGATCCTTTCCGACTCCAAGGGCATGACTCTCTACCGCTTCGACGCGGACACCGCCGAGCCGCCGAAGTCGAACTGCGACGGCGACTGCGCCACCACCTGGCCGCCGGTCTCCGCCGACGACGTGTCCGCCGGTGACGGCATCGACAAGTCGCTGCTCGGCGAGGTCACCCGTTCCGACGGCACCAAGCAGCTCACCGTGGACGGCTGGCCCGCGTACTACTACGCCAAGGACGCCAACCCCGGTGACACCTCCGGCCAGGGCGTGGGCAACAAGTGGTTCGCGCTGGCCCCCGACGGCAAGAAGGCCAAGTCGGAGTCGGCCGAGGCGGCGGGCCTGTCCGTCCGCAAGGACCCCAACCTCGGTGAGATCGTCGTCGACAAGAACGGCATGACGGTCTACCGCTTCCTCAAGGACAAGGCGTGGCCCGAGCCGGTCTCGAACTGCAACGGCGACTGCCTGGAGAAGTGGCCGGCGGTGGCCCCCGTCGACTTCAACGACACCAAGGACATCCCGGAGAAGGGCTACATGAACTTCACCCGGGGTGACGGCGTCAAGCAGCAGACGCTCAACTGCTCGCCGATCTACACCTTCTCCGGTGACAAGGCGCCCGGAGACATCAACGGTCAGGGCGTCCAGGGTGTGTGGTACGCCGTGGCCCCCGACGGAAAGCTGGTCGGCGCGCCCAAGCAGTAGGGATCACCTCCCCAGGGCTGATCCCGCACCTGCTGAACCCGCGTGTTCGACCACCACCGGTCCGCCCCCTCCGCGCCGCACGGAGGGGGCGGACCGCCGTTTTCCCGTTCATCCGCCGGGTGCGTAGACTTTCGCCGCCCTTCGGGCCGTTTCGGAACGCTCCGGAGCGTCTCGGGTGCTTTTCGTAGTCTTTCCGTAGGCCCTTCGGGGAGGTCAATTCGGCACGTGCCGCAGGCAGTGACCGGGAACGGACGGTCAATTTCCGTTTCCCCTCGCCCCTTTGGCGGGCGATCAGTAGCCTCAGCTCGAACACCGGATCGCCTACGGCTTGGAGAGATAGATGGAGCGTCCCGCCTGGGCCCCCCGGAGCATCGACATCTCGGTGCCCAGCGTTTCGCGGATCTACGACTACTACCTGGGCGGTTCGCACAACTTCGAGGTCGACCGGGAAGCGGCCCGCAAGGCCATGGAGTTCATGCCGGGGCTGCCGAAGATCATGCAGGCGAACCGGGCGTTCATGCGCCGCGCCGTGCGCTGGGCGGCCGGCGAGGGGATCACCCAGTTCCTGGACATCGGCTCGGGCATCCCCACCTTCGGCAACGTCCACGAGGTCGCCCAGACCGCCGACCCCGGGGCCCGGGTGGTCTACGTCGACCACGATCCGGTGGCCGTCGCACACAGCCAGGCCGTCCTGGAGGGCAACGAGCACGCGGACGTCGTGGCCGCCGATCTGCGCAAGCCGCAGGAGATCCTCAGCAGTCCCGAGGTGCGCTCCCTCCTCGACCTGGACCGCCCCGTGGCGCTGCTGCTCGTCGCCGTACTCCACTTCCTGGAGGACGCGGACGAGCCGTACGCGGCGGTGACCGAGCTGTGCGAGGCGCTCGCGCCCGGCAGCCTGCTCGTCCTCACCCATGCCTCGTACGAGGGAATCCCGCTGCCCCAGGAGCGGGCCGAGGCCGCGGTGGACGTGTACAAGGACATCCGCAATCCGCTGATCATGCGCTCGCGTGACGAGATCGCGCGGTTCTTCGAGGGGTACGACATGGTGGAACCCGGACTGGTGCCGATGCCCGACTGGCGGCCGGAGACGGCTCCGGAGGACGAGGATCCGTACGCGTTCTCCGGGTTCGCGGGCGTGGGGCGTACGGCGTGACCGGGGGGCCCGACGGGGCGGAGGACAGACTCCGGCGGTTCGCGACGATCTGGAGCCGGGCGGTGTTCCCGGTGACCTCCACGTCGCTGACCCGGCCGGAATTCGAGGAGCAGCTCCTGCCGCTGGCCCGCCGGTTGCGCGAGGCACTGCTGGCCAGGACCCTCGACGCCGACGAGGGCAGGGCGGTGGGCACGGCCCTCGTCGCGGCCCACTGCACCGACCCCGAGGCGCTCAGCCGGGCGCTCGACTGCGTCGACGCCTACCTGGTGCTCTACTGCGGCGAGGACGGCCCCCAGGAGGAGCTGCGCACCCGCGCCTCCCGGCTCCAGCACGCCATCGCGGCCGGCTACGCACATGCCCTGCGGGAGCGCACCCTCGCCGAGCAGGAGGCCATCGCCCAGGCCGCGTTGAAGGCGCAGGGCGTGGTGGCGCAGGCGCTGCACGCGAGCGAGGCCCGCTTCCGCGCGGTCTTCGAGGGCGCCGCGATAGGGATCGGTATGGCCGACCTCGACGGCAACATCCTCCAGGTCAACGGCGCGCTGCTGCGCATGTTCGGCGTCTCGGAACACACGATGCACGGCCGTAACGTCCGGGACTGGACGCACCCCGAGGACGCGCCGCAGACCTGGAAGCTCTACGACGAACTCGTGCGCGGCGAACGCGAGCACTATCACGTCGAGAAGGCGTTCTACCGCCCCGACGGAACGGTCCTGTGGACCAATCTGACGGTCTCCCTGCTGCGCGACGCCGACGGCGAACCCCAGTACCAGCTGGCCCTGATGGAGGACACCACCGAACGCCGGCTGCTCAACCTGCGGCTGCGCTACGAGGCCACCCACGACGCGCTCACCGGTCTGCCCAACCGCACGCTGTTCTTCGAGCGCCTGGAGAAGGTGCTGGGCGCGGGCGAGCACCAGCGCTTCGGCCTGTGCTACCTCGACCTCGACGGCTTCAAGACCATCAACGACAGCCTCGGCCACGCGGCCGGCGACCGGCTGCTCGTCGAGGTCGCCGACCGGTTGCAGTCCTGCGCGACCGCGTCCGACGAGATGGTCGCCCGGCTCGGCGGCGACGAGTTCGTGGCGCTGACCACCAACCCCGAGACCGCCCGCGAGGTCGACGAACTCGCCGCGCGCATCCAGCACGCCCTGCTCGCGCCCGTCCGTATCGACGGCCGTGAGCTGACCGTGCGCGGCAGCATCGGCATCGTCGAGGGACCGGCGGGGGAGCGCAGCGCGGCGGAGGTGCTGCGCAGCGCCGACATCACCATGTACCGGGCCAAGTCGGCGGGCGGCAACCGCTTCGAGCTCGCGGACCCCGAGGCGGACGCCCGTGCGATCACCCGGCACGGACTGACCACGGCCCTCCCGGCGGCGCTCGAGCGGCGCGAGTTCTTCATCGAGTACCAGCCGCTGGTCCATCTCGGCGACGGCAGCGTGCGCGGCGCGGAGGCACTGGTGCGCTGGCTGCATCCGCAGCACGGGGTGCTCGGCCCCGACCGGTTCATCCCGCTCGCCGAGCACACCGGACTGATCGTGCCGCTGGGCCGCTGGGTGCTCGAACAGTCCGTCCGCCAGGCCCGCGAGTGGCGGGAACGGGGCGGGGACACCGGCCATTCCGGTCCGCTCCGCATCAACGTCAACCTCTCGCCGTGCCAGCTGACGCACCCGGGGCTGGTCCAGGAGACCGTCGACATCCTGGAGCGCGCGGGCGTCGAACCGCAGGCCCTCTGCCTGGAGGTCACCGAGTCCGCCCTGATCGGCGCCGACGACGATCTGCTCAAACCCCTGCGCCGGCTGGCCGAGATGGGCGTCGACATCGCCCTGGACGACTTCGGCACGGGTTACTCGAACCTCGCCAACCTCCGCCGCCTCCCCGTGAGCGTCCTCAAGCTGGACCGCTCCTTCACCCAGGGCATGCAGCAGTTCCCGGCCGACCCCGTCGACCTGAAGATCGTCGAGGGGATCGTCTCGCTGGCCCACAGCCTGGACCTCGCGGTCACGGTCGAGGGCGTGGAGACGGGTGCCCAGGCCGAACAACTCCGCATACTCGGCTGCGACACCGCACAGGGCTGGTACTACGCCCGCCCGGGCCCGCCGGAGCGGCTGCACGAGCTGGCCCTGGCGGACGCGACGGGCTGAGTCCTGCCGACCCGCCCGGGTCGGCCCGCCGCGCGTTTGTCGTGTCCGTCCGCCACGGAGACGGCCGCGCGGACCAGGGCCGCGGTGGCCCTCGACCGGAACTGCCGGGACCAGGGCCGCGGTGGCCCTCGACCGGAACTGCCGGGGCCAGGCGACGGCCAGGACCGAGGGCGGGGCGTCCGGCACCGGGCGGTAGACGATGCCGGGGCGGGGGTACCGGGCGCCGATGGAGGCGGGCAGCAGCGGGACGGCCTCGCCCAGCCGGACGCAGGTGAGGAGCTGGGCGAGACCGCGGCCCCCGCGCGCCTCCTCGATGTACTGGTGCACTCCGCCGGGGCGCAGGCCCAGGTCGGCCAGGGAGAGTCCGACCCGGCCGGCGGACGGCCCGCGGCGAGGGCGGCGATCCGCGGTTCGGTGATCAGTGTCTCCGCGTCGAGGCCGGCACGGTCGTACGGCTCCTGGACCAGGGAGACTTCCGCCTCGCCCCGGCGCAGCCGCGGCGGCGTACCGCTCCAGGATCGTGTCACGTTGCGTGAACCGGCTCCGGCGTCCGCGGCCGGCTCGTGACGCTTCCCCCCTGGTGTGTCGCCGTACCGGTTTCACCACCGCCGGCGCCCCTGAGAACGCTCTGAAACCGCGCTGAATGGGGGGTCGGCCACGCTCTGCGGCATGACGGCGACGGCCCCGCCAGGGGCAGCGGCCCGGGAGGGGATCACCATGAACGGCCTACGACTGGTCCGTCGGCACGCGGCGGCCTTCGGGCGCTTCGCCGGGCTGGGCAGCGGGGTCACCCTGGCGGCCTCGGCGGCTCTGGTCCTGCTTTCGCGGTGGATCCCGTGGATGGCGGCGAACGCGCTGACCACCGTGGTCTCCACCGTGGCCGCCACCGAGCTGCACGCCCGCGTCTCGTTCGGCCACGGACGGCCCGGTCTGGCCGGCCACCTGAAGAGCGCGGCCACCATGGCCCTCGGCTGGCTGGTCACGTCCGCCGCGGTCGGCTCGCTGGCCGCGCTCCGTCCCGGCGCCGGACTCGTCCTGCAGCAGACGGTGTACCTGTCGGCCACCGCGCTCGTCGGGATCGGCCGCTATCTCGTGCTGCGTCTGGCTGTGTTCGCGGAGCCCGCCCCGCGGCCCCGGACCGGCGGCGGTGTCCGGTTGCGGGCCGCGTACGACGCGGCGGCGTGAGGGCCGGTGGGAAAGTACTGCGGCCCGGGTCGGGCGGGCGGCGCGTCCCTCGGCGGTCGGCAGTAGCGGATGGACGTGCGGCCGGCCGGACACGTCGGCCCAGGTGGATCAGGTCGCGGGTGCCGGCGAAGACGGTGGACGGGGGAGGGGCTGCGAGCCCTGCTGGCCTGTGCGCGCGGGCGAGCAGCGCGTTGACGGCGAGTGGGGCTGCCGGGTCGGAGTCGGGCAGCCGGTTGACGGCGGCCCGCTCGTCCCTCGCTCATCGAGTCCAGCAGGCCGGTGCGGGGCAGGGTTCGCAGTAGGGCATGGCGCAGAACGCGGGACGCGGCGTCGCCGGTGGGATCGCTTCAATGATCGGACACCGGGACGGATCCGCTGTGCTCCTGAAGGGTGACACTGAGCCTTTCCGACCTCTGTCGCGCGCTGGCGGGGAAGGGATTCGTCGGCCCAAAGGATCGGCGGCACCCCGCGCGGGCACCGCATGTCAGAAGTGGAGTCGGCCTTGGCACCTGTACCGAACGGCGTCTACATGATCGCCCGTCCCGGCGAGCAACTGCTCACGATGGAGGGAGGTTCGTCGCAGCCCAAGACACCCGTCGTGCTGCTGCCGCCCACCGGCAACCCCGGCGAGCAGGAATGGCAACTGGAGGAACTCGGCAACGGCAACTGCACGATCCGCAATCTCAGGAGCGAAACCTACCTGTCCTTCGACGGTGCCCCGGAGCCGAACAAGCCGGTCGTCGGCTACCCCGAGCCCCGCGAGTGGGCGCTCTACCAGAGCGCGCGGCCGCACACCTTCCACATCGTCGTCCCCGGCGGCCCCATCGACGGCGAGGAACTGGCCCTGGACCTCAGCCTGCTGCGGATCTTCCCGCCCCGCATCGCCCTGAGGCCACTCGACGTCAGCAACCAAGGCCAGGCGTGGAACTTCCAGTTCATGGAGTAGGACCGTGAGCCGGTTGCCCGGGTCGGCGGCCGACCCGGGCACCGCTCGAGCCCGCCCCCGTTTGCCGACACTCCGGGCTCCCCTGGGCCGGGCGCCGTTGCACGGCGTCGGCGATGACCGCTGCCACGAGCTTGTTGACGACTGCCGTGGCCGGCGGGCCGGGGTCGCGGTCCGCGAACAGGAGATGCCCGCCGCCCACCAGGGAGAGGGTGAGTGAGTCGATGTCGGCGTCGGCCGCGATGCGGCCCAGTTCACGCTCGTCGGCCAGATAGGCGGAGATCGCGGTCGTGGCCTGGGCGAGGATCGCGATGCCGCCTCCGGGCCTCGCCTCCCGCAGTCGTGCGCGCAGCTCGTCCCGGAAGGTGACGAGTGGGATGATCGCAACCGGAATCGGTCCGAACAGGGTGGTCAGCGCGCTGGTGAGGTTGTCTGCCACTGTGCCGGTGCCGACGGACTCGCGCAGCGCACCCGCCTGTGTCTCGAGCTGCGCGGCCCGGTCGAGCACGAGGTCGGTGAGGAAGGCGTCGAAGTCGGCGAAGTGCCGGTGCAGGACGCCTTTGGCGCAGCCCGCCTCGTCGGTGACGGCCCGGCTGGTCAGCCCGTTCGGCCCGTCCCGCAGAAGCACGCGTTCGGCGGCGTCGAACAACTGCTGCCGCGCGTCGCGAAGGTGCACCCCAGTCGGCACTCACAGATCCTCTCGTTCGGTCTGCCCGCTGGTATCCGTTGCCCAGTGGGCATGCGCCCACTAAGGTGGGCGCATGCCCACCTTACCGCGAGAGCAGCCAGAACCGTCCCCGGCGGAGCCGCATGAGGCCCGGCGGATGGCCGAGTCGTTCGGCGTGGACGCGCAACGCTACGACCAGGCCCGGCCCGGTTACCCCGATGCGTTGGTGGCGCGGATCGTCGCCGGGAGTCCCGGGCCTGAGGTGCTCGACGTCGGCTGCGGCACCGGCATCGCGGCCCGCCAGTTCCAGGCCGCCGGTTGCGCCGTGCTCGGCGTCGAGCCCGATGCGCGGATGGCCGACTTCGCGCGAGCCCGTGGCCTGCCGGTCGAGGAGGCGGCCTTCGAAGCCTGGCAGCCGGCCGGCCGGACGTTCGACGCGGTCATAGCCGCCCAGTCGTGGCACTGGGTGGATCCGGCCACCGGCGCCGTGAAGGCGGCACGTGTGCTGCGTCCAGGGGGACGGCTGGCGATCTTCGGGCACGTGTACGAGCCGCCTGCCGAGGTGGCTGAACCGTTCGCCGCTGCCTACCGGAGGGCGGTCCCCGACTCCCCGCTCAACGGCCCATCGGCCCGCCGTCCGCTCGGCCTCTACGAGGCGGCATACGCGAAGGTCGCCGACAAGATCCGCGAGACCGAACAGTTCAACGATCCCGAACAGTGGCGATTCGACTGGCAGCAGTCCTACACGCGCGACCAATGGCTCGACCTGCTCCCCACCACCGGCGGCCTCACCCAACTCCGTCCGGATCAGCTGGCCGTGATACTGGACGCGGTCGGGGGCGCCATCGACTCCCTGGGTGGACGCTTCACGATGAACTACACCACCCTGGCCACGACCGCCGTACGCGCCGGCGCCTTCCTGGGCCCATCCGCCAAGTCGCCGCCGACCTAGCAATCAACGCGGCCGTTCGTCGCTCGCCCGGTTGGCCGAGGGGGCGGCGGCGTCGGGCTCTCGGCCCGGTCCGGGGTGGGGTGCGCTGCCCGGGGTCACCGTTCCAGCAGCATTCGCTGGAGTTCCCGGGCTGCCCGGGGCGGGGCCACGTCGCTGCGGTGGGCGAGGGCGATCACGCGGTGCAGGCCGGGGCGGGCGAGCGGGGTGACCCGTAGGCCCCGGCCGGAGCGGGCCGCGACCATGCGGGGTACGACGGCGACCCCCAGCCCGGCCCGGACGAAGCCGAGCACCGCGTCCATCTCGCCGCCCTCGACGGCGAAGTCCGGCTCGAACCCCTCCGCCCGGCACGCGGCCACGGTCAGTTCCCGCAGGTCGTAGCCGTGCCGGAACATGACGAGGCGCGCGCCCTCCAGATCGGCGATCCGGACGGTCCGCCCCCCGCCGCCGGGCTTGGGCGCCTCGGGGGAGGAGACCACGACCAGGTCCTCCCGCAGCAGCTCCACCGTCGTCAGCGCGGGGGAGGGGGTGGGGAGGGGCAGGACCACCAGGGCGAGGTCCAGGGCGCCGCGCGCGAGCTGTCGTACCAGATCGTGCGAGCCGCCCTCCTCGATCAGCAGCCGGATGCCCGGGTAGCGGTCGTGGAAGGCGCGCAGCACGTCCGGCAGCAGACCCGTGCACAGGCTCGGGGTCGCGCCGAGGCGGACCCGGCCGCTGCGCAGCTGTACCAGCTCCTGCACCTCGTAGCGCGCGGTCTCCGTGTCCGCGAGGATCCGCCGGGCCAGCGGCAGCAGTGCCTCACCCGCGTCGGTGAGCGTGATGTTGCCCCGCGCCCGCTGGAACAGATCCGCCCCCAACTCCCGCTCCAGCGCCCTGATCTGCTGCGACAGCGAGGGCTGTGCGACATGGACCAGCTCGGCGGCCCGGGTGAAGTGCCGGGTCTCGGCCACGGCCACGAAGTACTGGAGCTGCTGGAACTGCATCCAGCCATGATAGGCACAGGCTATGGAATCAAGCCGGACCATGTCTTGGACCGATGAGGTGCACCGGCCCTAGCGTCATGAGCATGGCTCTGGCAACGCGGACCACACGGACGGACCGACGGCCGTCGATGGCGCGCACCGTGTGGAACTCCTCCGTCGGCAAGAAGACGGTGATGGCCGTCAGCGGCCTGATCATGCTGCTGTACCTCGTCGTCCACATGATCGGAAACCTGAAGATCTTCTTCGGGCCGGGCGAGTTCAACCACTACGCACACTGGCTGCGCACTGTCGGCGAACCGTTCATGCACTACGAGTGGACGCTGTGGCTGATCCGCGTCGTGCTCGTGGTCGCCGTCGTCGCCCACGCCACCTCCGCCTACCAGCTCAGCCGGCGCGACATCAGGGCACGCCCCAGCAAGTACGTGCACAAGAAGCCCCGGGCGAGCTACGCCACCCGCACCATGCGCTGGGGCGGGATCATCCTCGGCCTGTTCATCGTCTGGCACATCCTGGACCTGACCACCGGCACCGTGCACCCGGGCGGCTTCCAGGAGGGCCACCCGTACCAGAACGTCGTGGACACCTTCTCCACCTGGTACGGCAACGTCGTCTACATCGTCGCGATGCTCGCCCTCGGCCTGCACGTCCGGCACGGCTTCTGGGCCGCCGCCCAGACCCTCGGCGCAGGCAGCCGCACCCGCGACCGCGCCCTGAAGACCACGGCCAACGTCCTCGCGCTGCTGCTCACGGCCGGCTTCATCGCCGTACCCGTGGGCGTCATGACCGGAGTGGTGAGCTGAAGATGACCTACACCGACTACACAGCCGGCGAGCCCGTCGCCGACACCAAGTCCCCCGCAGGACCGATCGCCGACCGCTGGGACACGCGCCGCTTCGAGGCCAAGCTGGTCAACCCGGCCAACCGGCGCAAGCACACGGTGATCGTCGTCGGCACCGGCCTCGCGGGCGGTTCGGCGGGCGCGACCCTCGCCGAACAGGGCTACCACGTCGTCCAGTTCTGCTACCAGGACTCCCCGCGCCGCGCCCACTCCATCGCCGCGCAGGGCGGTATCAACGCGGCGAAGAACTACCGCAACGACGGCGACTCGATCCACCGGCTGTTCTACGACACCGTCAAGGGCGGCGACTTCCGGGCACGGGAGTCCAACGTCCACCGGCTCGCGCAGATCTCCGTCGAGATCATCGACCAGTGCGTGGCGCAGGGCGTGCCCTTCGCCCGGGAGTACGGCGGTCTGCTCGACACCCGCTCCTTCGGCGGCGTCCAGGTGTCGCGTACGTTCTACGCCCGGGGCCAGACGGGCCAGCAGCTCCTCCTCGGCGCCTACCAGGCCCTCAGCCGGCAGATCGCCGCCGGGAACATCGAGATGCACCCGCGTACCGAGATGCTCGACCTGATCGTCGTCGACGGCCGGGCGCGCGGGATCGTCGCCCGGGACCTGATCACGGGGAAGATCGACACGTACTACGCGGACGCCGTCGTACTCGCCAGCGGCGGCTACGGCAACGTCTTCTACCTGTCGACCAACGCCATGAACTCCAACGCCACCGCCGTGTGGCGGGCGCACCGGCGCGGCGCGTACTTCGCCAACCCCTGCTTCACACAGATCCATCCGACCTGCATCCCGCGCACCGGCGAGCACCAGTCCAAGCTGACGCTGATGAGCGAGTCGCTGCGCAACGACGGCCGGATCTGGGTGCCGAAGGCCAAGGGCGACGACCGGCCGCCGAACAAGATCCCCGAGGACGAGCGCGACTACTACCTGGAGCGCATCTACCCCTCCTTCGGCAACCTGGTCCCGCGTGACATCGCCTCCCGCGCCGCGAAGAACGTCTGCGACGAGGGACGGGGAGTGGGCCCCGGCGGACAGGGTGTGTACCTGGACTTCGCGGACGCCATCCAGCGGATGGGCCGGGGGGCCGTCGAGGCCAAGTACGGCAACCTCTTCGACATGTACCAGCGGATCACCGACGAGGATCCGTACGAGGTGCCGATGCGGATCTACCCGGCCGTGCACTACACGATGGGCGGCCTGTGGGTCGACTACGACCTCCAGACCACCGTCCCCGGCCTGTTCGCGATCGGCGAGGCCAACTTCTCCGACCACGGCGCCAACCGGCTCGGGGCGAGTGCGCTGATGCAGGGGCTCGCCGACGGCTACTTCGTCCTGCCTGCGACCATCAACGACTACCTCGCCCGCAACCCGCACCAGGGCGAGGTGACCGACGAACACCCGCTCGTGCAGGAGGTGTTGGCCGAGACCCAGGACCGGCTCCACCTGCTGCTGTCCGTCGACGGCGACCGCACCCCGGACTCCTTCCACCGTGAACTCGGCGAACTCATGTGGGAGTTCTGCGGCATGGCCCGCACGGACGCCGGACTGCGCAAGGCACTCGAGCGCATCCCGCAGATCCGCGAGGAGTTCTGGCGCCGCATCAAGGTCCCCGGCGTCGGCGAGGAGTTCAACCAGTCGCTGGAGAAGGCGAACCGGATCGTCGACTACCTGGAACTCGCCGAGCTGATGTGCCTCGACGCGCTGCACCGCGCCGAGTCCTGCGGCGGCCACTTCCGCGAGGAGTCCCAGACCCCGGACGGCGAAGCCGCGCGCAGGGACGAGGAGTTCGCCTACGCCGCCGCCTGGGAGTTCACCGGCACCGGCGAGGCGCCCACCCTGCACAAGGAAGACCTGGTCTTCGAGTACGTCCACCCCACCCAGCGGAGCTACGCATGAAGCTCACCCTGCGCGTCTGGCGGCAACGCGCCGCCGACGCCGACGGCACCATGTCCACGTACGAGGTGGACGGCGTCTCGCCCGACATGTCCTTCCTGGAGATGCTCGACACCCTCAACGAGGACCTCATCCTCCGGGGCGAGGACCCGGTCGCCTTCGACCACGACTGCCGCGAGGGCATCTGCGGCGCGTGCAGCCTGGTCATCAACGGCGACGCGCACGGCCCGGAGCGCACCACCACCTGCCAGCTGCACATGCGGTCCTTCCGGGACGGCGACACCATCGACGTCGAGCCGTGGCGCGCCTCCGCCTTCCCCGTCATCAAGGACCTGGTGGTGGACCGGTCCGCGTTCGACCGGATCATCCAGGCCGGCGGCTACATCACCGCGCCCACCGGCGCCGCGCCCGAGGCCCACGCCACACCCGTGCCGAAACCCGACGCCGACCTCGCCTTCGAGCACGCCGAGTGCATCGGCTGCGGGGCGTGCGTGGCCGCCTGTCCCAACGGCGCGGCGATGCTGTTCACCTCCGCCAAGATCAACCACCTCAACGTGCTGCCGCAGGGGGCGCCCGAGCGCGAGACGCGAGTGCTGGACATGGTGGAGCAGATGGACGCGGAGGGCTTCGGCGGCTGCACCCTCGCCGGGGAGTGCGCCACCGCCTGCCCCAAGGGCATCCCGCTGGTGTCCATCACCGGCATGAACAAGGAGTGGCTGCGGGCCACGCGCAAGGCGGGGAAGCGGTAAGGGCGCTTCAAGTGAACGTTCGCCGAAGAGTGCGGACGGGCGGGGCCGGGAATGGTGCTCAATCCCGGCCCCGTCTGGTTTTCGGCCGCCCGGTTCTCGCCGTTCAACAACCCCACATCCACTCTCCTGGCCTAGGTCACGTACACGCCAACCGCCGTCGGAAGAACAGACCCGGCGGCACCGCTCGCCGTCCCCGGCCCGTGACCAGGAGAAGCCATGAGTGGCGTATCGACCCTAGACCGTCCCCAGCAGAACGTGGCCCCCGTCCGTTACACCGTCACCCTGGCCCGTGACGAGGACGACGTGCGGGCCGCGCAGCGGCTGCGTCACGACGTGTTCGCCGGGGAGCTGGGCGCCCTGCTCGCCACCCCCCGGCCCGGCCTCGACGTCGACCCCTTCGACGCGTACTGCGACCACCTGCTGGTGCGTGACACGGAGACCGGGCAGGTCGTCGGCACCTACCGGCTGCTGCCGCCGGAGCGCGCCGCGGTCGCCGGACGCCTGTACTCGGAGGGCGAGTTCGACCTGACCCCGCTCGACGTCATCCGGCCCGGCATGGTCGAGGTCGGCCGCTCCTGCGTGCACCCCGACCACCGCGACGGCACCGTGATCGGCCTCATCTGGGCCGGGATCGCCCGCTACATGGTGGACCGCGGCCACGAGTGGCTGGCCGGCTGCTGCTCGATCCCCCTCGCCGACGGCGGCGCCCTCGCCGCCGGCGCCTGGGACCGGGTGCGCGAGAAGCACCTGGCGCCCGAGGAGTACCGGGTCCGCCCGCTGCTGCCCTGGATCCCGCGGACGCCCGCCCCGGCCGGCCGCACCGAACTGCCCGCCCTGCTGCGCGGCTACGTCCGCCTCGGCGCCTGGGTGTGCGGCGAGCCCGCCCACGACCCGGACTTCGGGGTCGCCGACATGTACGTGCTGCTGTCGATGCGCCGGGTCAACCCGCGCTACCTGCGGCACTTCCTCTCCCTCGTCCCGACCGCCTGATGAGCGTCTGGCTGCCCGGCGCGCCCTGCACCCCGCGGGCGTGCGTGGAGAGGACGACGTCCACGGCGTCCGTACCCCGGGCCGTGCTGCGCTTCGTCGCGGTGGTCGTCGTGGTCCTGGCCGGGGTCGTCGTGTCCCCGCTCGGTACGCGGATCCCGGCGGGCGTGATCCGGCGGTGGAGCCGGGCCGTCGTACGGGCCGCGGGGATCAGGGTGCGGGTGACCGGCGCGCCCGCGCCCGGCACCGGCGGACTGCTCCTGGTGGCCAACCACATCTCCTGGCTGGACATACCGCTGATGGCCACCGTCCGTCCGGCGCGGATGCTCGCCAAGCTGGAGATCCGGCAGTGGCCGGTCGCGGGCGCGGTGGCCTCGCCCGCCTGTCTGTTCATCGACCGCGACCGGTTGCGCGCCCTGCCCGAAACGGTCGCCCGGATCGCCGGTGTGCTGCGCTCCGGGCAGGCGGTCGCGGTGTTCCCGGAGGGCAGCACCTGGTGCGGCCGGGCCCAGGGACACTTCCGGCGGGCGGTGTTCCAGGCGGCGCTGGACGCGGGCGTCCCGGTCCAGCCGGTGCGCATCCGCTACCGGTACGGCTCGGGAGCGGCCAGCACCGCGCCCGCGTACGTCGGGAGCGACTCCCTGCTCACCTCGCTGTGGCGGGTGACCTCGGCACGCGGTCTGGTCGCGGAGGTCGAGGTGCTCCCGCTGCTCGGACCGGGCGGCCCCGCCGACCGCAAGGCACTCGCGGCGGCCGCCGGGGACCTCGTCCTGGGCGCACGGCCGGTGTACCCGCGAGGCGTGCCGCACGAGTCGGCGGCTCTGACGAATTCCCGGTAATTCCCGGTAAGCGGGGCGCCGTTGGCCGGGCTTGATGGGATCATGACGCGTCCCGACCGTTCGAGGGGAGCGCGCGTGAGCACAGGCCCGGCCGACAGCACGGCACTCGTCACCGGAGGCAGCGGCTTCGTCGCCGCCCACCTCGTCCAGCAGCTGCTGGAACGCGGCCACCGGGTGCGGACCACCGTACGCAGTACGGCCGACACGGTGAAGCTCGCACCCCTGCGCGCCCTTCAGGCCGCCCACCCCGGCCGTCTCGACGTGTTCGAGGCGGACCTGCTGAGGGAGGGTTCCTTCGACGAGCCGGCGAAGGGCTGCGCGGTGGTCTTCCACGTGGCCTCGCCCTTCCTCATGCCGGAGAAGATCAAGGACGGGCTGCGGGACGTCGTCGAACCGGCGCTCCAGGGCACCCGTAACGTCCTGGCGGCCGTCGACCGCACCGAGAGCGTCGAACGGCTGGTCTTCACCTCCACGGTGGGCGCGATCTTCGGCGACTACGCGGACGTCGACGCCATGGCCGGCCGCACGCTCACGGAGGAGTACGTCAACACCACCAGCACGGTGGAGAACAACCCGTACCACTACTCCAAGACGGTCGCGGAGCGGACGGCCTGGGAGGCGGAGGCCGCGCAGAGCCGCTGGCGCATGGTCTCCGTCAACCCCGGCCTGATCCTCGGCCCCTCCCTCACCCCGGCCTCGGCCTCCGGCAGCCTCTTCCTCCTCGACGAGCTCCTCAAGGGCTACTTCTTCTACGGCGCCCCCGACTTCAGCTTCACCACGGCCGACGTACGGGACGTCGCGGCGGCGCACATCGCGGCGGCGGAGCACCCCGAGGCGCACGGCCGGTACATCGTCGCGGCGCCGGAGATGACCTCGTTCCACCAGATGTCACGCATGCTCCTGAAGCACCACCCGAGGAATCTCCGGCTGCCCCGCACCGCCCTCCCGCACTGGCCGGTCCGCATCCTCGGCCCCGCCTTCGGCCTCTCCCAGGACTACATCCGCAAGCACCTCGGCATCCGCTTCCGCGTCGACAACCACCGCAGCACCGAGGAACTGGGCCTCACCTACCGCCCCATCGAGGAGACCCTGCTCGACCACTACCGGTCGTGGCAGGAGCAGCGGCGCTAGCTGCCGGGCAGCACGATGCCGGCCAGCCGGCGGTAGGAGTCCAGCAGCGCCTCGCGGTCGTAGGTGCTGGTGGTGACGAGGACCTCCTGGGCGCCCGTCTCCTTCAGGAGGGTCTCCAGCTCGTCGGCCACCTGCTCCTCGGTGCCCGCGATGTGGCCGGTGAGGCCGGACTCGTAGAAGCCGCGCTCCTTCGCGGTCATGGCGAGGGACTCGATCCGCCCGGCGGGCGGCAGGGGCGGGAAGGTGCCGTGGGTGCGGGAGTACGCCATCGACCAGGCCTCCGGGAGCAGCAGGCGGCGGGCCTCCTCGGGGGTGGCGGCCACGGCGACCGTCCCGGAGACGACGACGTGGGGCTCCGGTGCCCACGGGGAGGGGCGGAACCGCGCCCGGTAGGTGTCGATCCCGCGCCGCATCCGCTCTCGGTTCCTGAGGTCGCCGATCACCATCGGCAGTCCCGCGCGGGCCGCGATCGTCGCGCCCTCACCCATGGCCAGCACGAACGCCGGCACGGTCAGGCCCTCGGCCGGGCGGGCGTGCACCCCGGTGGGGGAGGTGCCCCGGAACCAGCCCAGCAGCTCCTCCACCTGCCCCGCGAAGTCGTCGGCGTCCTCTTGGTCGCGGCCCAGCGCCCGCCGTACCCCGTCGGTGAAGCCCACCGACCGGCCGAGCCCCATGTCGATCCGGCCCGGGAAGAGGGACTCCAGCACGCCGAACTGCTCGGCCACGACCAGCGGGCGGTGGTTGGGCAGCATCACGCCGCCGGTGCCGACCCGGATCGTGCGGGTCGCACCCGCGACGGCGGCGGCCAGCACGGTGGGCGCGGAGCCGGCGACGCCGGGCACGCCGTGGTGTTCCGAGACCCAGAACCGGTGGTACCCGAGCGCCTCGGCCTCCTGCGCCAGCCGCACGGTGTCCCGCAGGGCCTCGCCGACCGGGTGGCCCTCGCGGGTACGGGAGCGGTCGAGGACGGAGAAACGGGCCGAGGCGATCACGGAACTCATACAGGGTTCAACACCTGACGCGCCGCAGGATTCCTGCGGGGGTGTGACTAGGGTGGATCGTGTGAGCGACAGCAGCGGACACGGCAGCGGCGGACGGCCCATCGCCGTGTTCGACCTGGACAACACCCTCGCCGACACAGCCCACCGGCAGCGCTTCCTGGAGCGCAGGCCGCGTGACTGGGACGCGTTCTTCGCCGCCGCGCCGCACGACCCGCCGATCCCGCAGGGCCTCGCGCTGGTGCGGGAGCACGCCGAGGAGTGCGAGGTCGTCTACCTCACCGGCCGCCCCGAGCGGTGCCGGCGCGACACCCTGGCCTGGCTCGCCGCGCAGGGGCTGCCGGACGGCAGGGTCTACATGCGGCGCAACGACGACCGCAGGCCCGCCCGCCGCACCAAGCTGGAGATCCTGCGCCGGCTCGCCCGGGACGGGGAGGTGCGGGTGCTGGTGGACGACGACGCGCTGGTGTGCGAGGACGCCGAACGCGCCGGGTTCGCGGTCGTCCGGGCGCGCTGGAGCGCGCCGTCACCCGAACTGCGCGCGGCCCAGGAGCGGGAGGGCCGTACCTGAGGGGCTGAGGGCCCGGGTCAGTCCGACTCGTCCAGGCGGAAGCCGACCTTCAGGCCCACCTGCCAGTGCGCGATGTCGCCGTTCTCGATCTGGCCGCGCACCTGGGTCACCTCGAACCAGTCGAGGTTGCGCAGCGTCTGCGAAGCGCGGGTGATGCCGTTGCGGACGGCCTCGTCGACGCCGTTCGGCGAGGTTCCGACGATCTCCGTGACCCGGTAGGTGTGGTTCGACATCAGGCGTTCCTCTCTGTCGCACGTCTCTCCACCGTGCCCCAAGCCGTGGCGCGCCGCCATGCCGCGAAAGGGTGCAAAAGCTGATTTTCCTATGCGGCCGGTGCTATTAAAGATCATGTTAGGAATCTGTGGAATATGATCCGCGACCGGGGGTTCGAGGAAGATCATGCGTCGCTTCAGAATCGCGATGTCCCGACAGGCGCCGATTGCCATGGCGCGCCGACCCGTCCACCGTGAGGAGACAAGGGCGCGCTGGTACCGCCCCGTCTCCGTCTGTGTGGACCTGCTCGCCGCGGCCCTGCCGGTCGCGGCGGCCATTGTGGAGGTTCATGAACCCCACCCGCTGCGGCTGGCCGCCGCCGCGGCCCTGCTGTGGCCGCTGACCGGGTTCGTCAGCAGGCGGTACACGCCCCAGGCCTGGGGCGACGGCGGCGGTCTGCGGGCCGTCGTACGCGACTGGCTGGTCCTCGTGGGCGCCCTGGCCACGCTGCGCGTCGTCTGCGGACTGAACAGCGTGCCCGCCGAGGCGTTCACCGCGCTCATCCCCGCGCTCGTGTGCACGGGCCTGTGCCAGAAGGTGATCCACCGTCATCTGCTGGCCGCCCGCCGCCACGCCCGCGCCCTGCGCCACGTCCTGGTCGTCGGAGAGGCCTCGACACTCGACGCCGTGGTCGCGCAGCTCGCCCAGCGCACCGACCACGAGTACGTCATCGTCGGCGCCTGCCCGGTCGGCGAGGACGAGGTCCACTCCGGGGTGCCGCTGTGCACCAGGCTTCCCCTGGAGGCACCCGAGGCGCCCGAGGCGGACGCCGCCGCGGTGCTCGGAGCGGCCGACGAACTCGGGGCCGACCTGGTCTTCGTGGCGCCCGGACCACACCTGTCCGGCGAGCGGATGCGCCGGCTGTCCTGGGCGCTGTACGACCGGGGCCGCTCGCTCATGGTGCTGCCCGGCATCACCGATGTGGCCCGCCGCCGGATCCGGCTCACCTCGGCGGCCGGCCTCACTCTGCTGCACATCACCCCGCCGCTGCACCGCGGTGCGCACGGCGCCGCCAAGACCGCCGTGGACCGGCTGGGCGCCCTGCTGCTGATCGCCCTGCTCGCCCCGCTGCTGCTCCTGCTGGCACTGGCCGTCCGGCTCGGCTCGCCCGGTCCGGTCCTCTACCGGCAGACCCGCGTCGGGCGGTACGGCATGCGGTTCGCCATGTGGAAGTTCCGCACGATGGTGGTCGACGCCGACCGGCTCAAGGACGGTCTCGAGGCCGAGAACGAGAACGACGGGCACATGTTCAAGATGCGCCGGGATCCGCGCGTCACCCCGGTGGGCCGCGTCCTGCGCCGCTACTCGCTGGACGAACTGCCCCAGCTGTTCAACATCCTCTTCGGCCATATGTCCCTGGTCGGCCCGAGACCGCCGCTGCCCGAGGAGGTCGTCAAGTACAACGGGATCGAGATGCGCCGGCTCAACGTCCGGCCGGGGCTGACCGGTCCATGGCAGATCAGCGGGCGCTCGGACCTGTCCTGGCGCGAGACCGTCGCGCTCGACCTGCGTTACGTCGACAACTGGTCGCTGGGCGGGGACGTCAGTGTCATGGCCCGTACCGTGCGCGCGGTGCTGGACGGGCAGGGCGCGTACTGAGGGCTCGTCGGGCGCGGACGGCGGGCGCGGTCGCGTCCGCCATCCGGGCTGGTCTGCCGCCAACACGCCGCCGGCGCGGGGGATCGGCCCCCGGGGGCGTGAAGGATCGCGTCATGGTACAGACCACTTCCGTCGAGGAGACCGGGCACCGGCCCGTCGTGCGGCGACAGCTGCGCGGCTTCACCGGTGCCGGATACGACAAGGGGCGCCCCCCTCTGACCCAGGCCGCCTGGTACGCCGTACTCCATCTGCTGTTCGTCAAGTGGTGGTTCCCGGCGCGCTGGCGGCCGCCGGTGCTGCGGGCCTTCGGTGCCCGGGTCGGCCGGCGGGTGCTGATCCGGCGCGGGGTGCGGATCCACTGGCCGTGGAAGCTGGACGTCGGCGACGACGTGTGGATCGGCGAGGACGCCTGGATCCTCAACCTCGAACCGGTCACGATCGGCAGCGACTGCTGTGTCTCGCAGAGCGCGCTGCTGTGCACCGGCAGCCACCGCAACCGGTCCGCCACCTTCGAGTTCGACAACGGCCCCATCCGGCTGGAGCCGGGCAGCTGGGTCGCCGCCCGCGCGGTCGTGCTGCGCGGGGTCACCGTCGGCCGGGGCGCGGTGGTCGGCGCGGGCGCCGTCGCCCACCGGGACCTCGCCGCGGGTTCGGTCCTGACCACGGGAGGCGCGGCATGAGACTCGTCCACGTGGTCACGCTCGTCAGCGACGACGGGGCCTTCGGCGGGCCGACGAGCGTGGCCGTCGCCCAGCTCCAGGAGTGCGCCGCCCGCGGTCACGACACGACGCTGGTGTCGCTGTGGCGGGGGCGGACCGGGGCGCCGGAACGTATCGCCGGCGTCCGCTTCGTCTCCCGCCCCGCCCGGCGTCTCGTCCCGGGCCGGGGCTGCCTCGGGCTGATGCACCCCCGGCTGCCGCTGGACCTGTGGCGGGCCATGGGCCGGGCCGACGCGGTCCATGTGCACGCGGGACGCGACCTCGTCTCCCTCACCGCCCTCGTCGTCGCCCGGCTGCGGGGCGTCGGCTTCGTGACCCAGACCCATGGCATGGTCGAGCCCCGCAACGGCGCCGTCGCGCGCCTCTTCGACCGGCTCTACGTCCCCCTGCTGCGCCGCGCCCGCGCCTGCCTGGTGCTCACCGACCGGGAGCGGCGCGAACTGTCCGCCGTCCTGGGCCCGGACGCGCCGCCGCTGGTCGACCTGCCCAACGGCCTGCGGGTGGCGCCGGGCGAGCCGGGCAGCCGACGGCGTGGCGACGGCCGGGAGGTGATCTTCCTGGCCCGGCTGCATCCTCGTAAACGCCCCGAGGCGTTCGTGGAGATGGCGGCGCTGGTCCACAAGGAGATCCCCGAGGCACGTTTCGTTCTCTACGGGGCGGACGAGGGGTCCCTGCCGGCGGTGGCCGCTCTCATCGCGGACCGGGGCGTCACCGACGCGGTCCGCTACGGCGGCGCCCTCGACCACCCCTCGGCGCTGGCGGCCTACCGCCGGGCGGCCGTGTACGTCCTCCCCAGCGTGAACGAGCCGTTCCCGATGACGGTCCTGGAGGCGCTGGCGGAGGGAACTCCCGTCGTGTGCACCGACAGCAGCGGCATCGCGGCCGAACTGGCGCGCAGGGAAGCAGCGTTGGTCACCGACGGCAGCCCGGAGCAACTGGCCGACGCGGTGGCCCGCCTGCTCGCCGACGAGTCGCTGCGCCTGCGGCTCGCCGAGGCGGGGCGGCGCGCGATCGAGGAGGTCTTCTCCATCCGAGCGGTGGCCGACCAACTCGAGCAGCTGTACGGGACGGGCCCCGGGCGGGACTGAGCCCTCTCGCCCGGCAGGACCTGGGCGCAGCGGGCCCCGGGCGGGGCCGACCGGCGTGATCCGGTGGGCCCCGGGGGAGGGTGGTCCCGTGGGTTGGGACGGGTCGGCCGCTGGGCGCCGGGGGAGGGCGGGTCCCGTGACCGGCGACGGGGCTTGGTGGGAGGTCGGCCGGGGTTTTCGGGCGGTGCGGGTTGGGACGGGGTCGGCCGTTGGGCGGCGATCCGGTGGGCGCCGGGGAGGGCGGGTCCTGTGGCCGGCGGTGGGGCTTGGTGGGAGGGGAGCCGGGGGTCTCGCGTGCGGGGGCGGGACGGGTCGGCCGCTGGGTGCGGCCGAACCCGTCCCGCCCCGGGGCTCAGCGGATTGCCGTGCGGAGGATGTCCTCGAAGCGGGAGACGCAGTCCTCCAGGGCGAACTCCCGCTCGGCCAGTGCCCGGCTCTCCTTGCCCAGCGTCTGCGCGCGGGCCGGGTCGGAGAGGATCTCCCGGGCCCAGTCGGCCGCCGCGTCGAGCGAGGACTCCTCCGGCGGGAAGACCGCCGACCCCGCGCGGCGCAGGAGGTGCGCGGCCAGGTTGTCGGCCGGCATCAGCCCGAGCACGGGCCGCCCGGCGCACAGGTACGACAGGGTCTTCGACGGCACCGAGAACTCCCCGGCGTCCGCCCCGAGCAGGACGACGAGCAGATCGCCGCTGCCCAGCACCTCGGGCAGCCGCCCGTAGGGCTGGAAGGGCAGCAGGGTCAGATCGACGCCGTGGGCGGCGGCGGCCTCCCGGAGCACCGGCACCGCCGGACCGTCGTTGACGACCACCAGCCGTACCGGGGTGCCCCCCGCGCGCAGCCGCTCGGCGAGCCGTACCAGCAGCGCCGGGTTGTGCTTCAGACCGAGGGTGCCGGAGTACAGCACCGTCCGCACCCCGTCCAGGCCGTGCTCGGCCGACCAGGAGTTGGCCCGGTCCATCGGGACGATCTCGTCCAGCGGCGCCCAGTTGGGGATGACGGTGACCTTGTCCGCGGTGCCCCACCCGCGGTGGACGCGCAGGAACGACTCGGCGATCACCACGACGGCCGAGGCCCGGCGCGCCGACCACTTCTCGCCCGCCCCGAACACCTTCGCGGCGATGCCCATCGACCGGGCGACACCGCCCGCGGCGAAGCTCTTCAGCGCCACCGCGGTCACGTCCTGGTGCCACAGCACCCAGGGGATGCCCAGCCGCCGCAGTTCGGCCGCCGCCACCACCAGCACCGGGATCGGCATGTTGGACAGCAGCGCCACCTCGGGCTTCTCCCGCCGTACCTGCCGGGCCAGTTCGAGGCCCAGCAGGGTCTCCTGGCGCAGCCGCCGGAAGTAGGCGTCCTTCTTCAGCGCGGTGCCGTCCCCGATGGTGACGAACCGCAGCCCGGGGGTGTCCCCGGCAAGGTTGCCCTTGCCGGAGACGTACGCCGTGCACGTCGAGTGGACGACGTCATGACCGCGGCGCGCCAGCTCCCGGCTCAACTGGGCCTGGAACGGATGGCCGCTGTAGTCGTGGACGAGGATTCGCATCGGCTCTCCCCGCCCCGTCACTGCTGGGAGCGCTTGACCTGGTCGTACACCCAGGCGTAGGTCTTCTCCAGGCCGTCGGCGAGCGTCACCGAGGGCTCCCAGCCGTGGATCTCGCGGATCAGGGTGTTGTCGGAGTTGCGGCCGCGCACGCCCTGCGGGGCGTCGAGGCGGTGCTTGCGCTCGCAGCGGACCCCGGCGATCTCCTCGACGATGTCGACGAGCTGATTGATCGTCACCAGCTCCGAGGAGCCGAGGTTGACCGGTTCGCCGTTGTCCCCGCGCATGATCATCTGGCTGCCGTGGAGGCAGTCGTCGATGTACATGAAGGAGCGGCTCTGCCGGCCGTCGCCCCAGATCTCGATGCGGTGGTCGCCGGACAGCACCGCCTCGGCCACCTTGCGGCACACCGCGGCCGGCGCCTTCTCCCGGCCGCCGGTCCATGTGCCCTGCGGGCCGTAGACGTTGTGGTAGCGGGCGACGCGGGTGACGAAGTCGTAGTCCTCCGCGTAGTGCCGGCACATACGCTCGGAGAACAGCTTCTCCCAGCCGTAGCCGTCCTCGGGCTGCGCCGGGTAGGCGTCCGCCTCCTTGAGGGCGGTGACGTTCGGGTCGGTCTGCTTGCCGGCGGCGTACACGCACGCGGAGGAGGAGTAGAAGTAGCGCTCCACACCGGCCTCGTGCGCCGCCTGGAGCATGTGCGTGCTGGTGAGCACCGACATCATGCAGGCGGCCTTGTTGTTCTCGATGAAGCCCATGCCGCCCATGTCGGCGGCCAGCATGTACACCTGCCGTGCGCCCCGCACGCCGGCACGGGCGTGATCGAGGAGCGAGAGGTCGGCGACCGCGTTCTCGGCGTCCGGGTGGACCTGGTACCACTCGTGCCGGGGCTTGATGTCGATCGAGCGGACGGTCAGTCCCTGGGCGAGAAGGTCGCCCACGAGATGACCGCCGATGAATCCCCCGCCCCCGGCGACGACGACGTCTACCTGCTGGCTCACGGACAACTCCTCTGCGAATCGGGAGATCTGTTGGCCGATAAGCTATGCAGACTTGTCATGATTTGGGGTAATTGGCACGCCGAGAATCTTACGTTTTGTGCGCGCCTGGGATGATTAGAGCGATGTAAGCGCTATATATCGTCCAGTGATGTTTCAGCCTAAATATTCACTCGACGGAGAGGCCGGGATGCAGGACGCTCGCATCCGCAGTGTGGCTGCGGTCTTCCTCTGGGCCGCGGTGCTGACCGTCCTGCTGCCGGGGCTGATCCTCCAGTCGCACGGGCTGCGCCTGTCGGCCGCGTCGGCGCTGCAACTCGTCGTCGTGGCCCACACCGGCGGCGCGCTCACCCGGGTGCTCACCGCGGCCGAGGTGCGGTTCGTCGCCCTGGGTTTCTGGGTCTTCGCCTATATCTGGCTGGGCCTCGCGCCCCTGGCGATGCTCGCCTCCGACACCTACCCGTGGCCCTACCGGCCCGGCGGGACGACCGCCCTCGGCGCGGTGGCCGTCGTCGAACTCGGGCTCCTCGCCCACAGCGCCGGCACGGCCCTCGCCGCCCGCCACGGCCGCGCCCGACCCGACACCGCGCCGGCGGGGCTGCTGGAGCGCGTGCTCTCGCGCCGGCTCGCCCCCTGGCGGCTGCTGGCGCTGTGCGCGATCTCCCTCGCCTTCGCCGCGCTGCTGATCGCCGGCCAACCCGGCCGGCTGACCGCGTACTTCACCAGCCGGCAGGCCATCACCGAGACCGGCGGCGACGACGCCTCCCTGCGGTCCCTGATCAGCTGGTCGCTGTCCGTGCCTGCGTTCTGGGCCCTGCTCGGCCTGCTGCGGGTACCCCGGCTGGCCGACGGCGACCGATGGCTGCGCGGGCTGCGCTGGATTCTGCTGCCGCTCCTGGTCGCGCTCAACGTCGTCGTCAACAACCCCATCAGCAAGCCGCGGTTCTGGGCCGGCATGGTCCTGCTGACCCTGCTGTTCTCGGTACCCCGGCTGTGCCGACCGCGGACCTTCCGGGTCACCGCCGCCGCCGTCCTCGCCGCACTGCTGTTCGTCTTCCCCTACAGCGACTACTTCCGCTACAGCGACCGGGAGAGCGTCGCCGTCGTCTCGCTCGCCGACCAGTTCACCACCAACGGCGACTACGACGCCTTCCAGCAGGTGCAGACCGGCGTCGACTACGCGGGCGACAACGGCTTCGAGCCGCAGAACGCGCTCGGCCCCCTGCTGTTCATGGTGCCGCGCTCGGCCTGGCCCCAGAAACCCGACGACACCGGCATCACCCTGGCCCGGTACGCGGGATACGACTTCCACAACCTCTCGGCCCCGCTGTGGATCGAGAGCTACCTGTGGGCCGGCCCCTTCGCCGTGGTTCTCGTGTTCCTGCTCCTTGGCGCACTGGGCCGGCGGGTGGACGACGTACGGCACCGGCTGCGCGGGGTGCCCGGCACCCTCGCGGCGCTCCTCGTCCCGGCCTTCGCCTTCTACCAGATGGTCTTCCTGCGCGGCAGCCTGCTCGCCATCGCGGGCCCGTTGACCCTGCTGGTGGCCGTCCCCCTGCTGATCAGCATCCCCACCGCCCGCGCCTCCCGCCTGCCCTCGTCGGCCCTGCCGACCGCACCCACCCCCCACGCATCGATCCCCGGAACAGGAGGGCACCCGTGACCGGCCCCATCCATCTCGACGACCGGTACGACGAGCCGGACCAACTGCGCGACCAACTGCGCCGCATCCTGCGCCATCGCGTCCTGATCGCGCTCGGACTCCTCCTGGGACTGCTCGGCGGACTGGCCCTGGCCCAGCACCGCGCGCACACCTACGCCGCCACCAGCGAGGTCCTGGTCCGCTCCACCGCCGACCCCTTCGGCTCGGTCGGCGTCTCCGCCGACAACCAGGTCAGCATGACCACCCAACAGCAGATCGCCACCAGCGCCGAGGTCGCCCGGCGCGCCGCCGCCTCCCTCGGCCGGCGCGAGAGCGCGGCGAACTCGCTCGGCGCCCGGCTGCGGGTCACCAACCCGATGAAGTCCCAGGTGCTGCGCTTCGAGTTCACCGCAAGCTCCCCCAAGCGCGCGGCGCGCGGCGCCAACGCCTTCGCCGAGGCCTACCTCGCCGACCGCAAGGGCCGCAACGACGCCGCCGTACAGCGCGCCACCAGCGCCCTCGACGCGCAGATCCTGATGCTCAACCGGCAGCTCGCCCAGGACCAGCTGGAGCGCCCGGACGCCAAGACCGCCGCACAGAGCCAGCTGTACAACCTGCAGAAGCGCGTCCTGGACATCAGGTCCCGCGACACCGACGCCGGTGACGTCGTCCGCAGGGCCACCGCCCCCCACCTGCCCGTCGGACCCGGCCTGCGCACCCTGCTCGCCCTGGGCCTGGCCTGCGGACTCCTCCTCGGCCTCGTGCTCGCCTGGGTGCGCTCCGCCCTCGACACCCGCGTCCGCTCGGTCGGCGAGACCCGGGCCGCGCTGCGCGCGCCGGTCCTCGGCATCCTGCCCGACGACCGCGAGGCGGGCGACGAACTGCTGAAGGTCGGCCGCACCGGCGGCGCCCGCGTCGAGGCGTTCCGCGCCCTCGCCTTCCGGCTGCGCAACCTCGCCAGCCCGGCCGGCTGCGGCCACGTCCTCGTCGTCGCCCCGCGCGACGCCGAGGCCGCCGAGGAGGTCGCCGCCAACCTGGCCGCCGCCCTCGCCGAGTACGGCGGCGAGGTCCTCCTGGTGGACGCCGACCCCGAGATGTCCGAGTTCGCCGCCCGGCTCCCGCTGATGCCGTACGAGTCGCCCACCCTGGAGGAAGCGTTCCTGCCCAACGGCAGCGTCATCGTGGACGCCGATGTCGCCGGCCGGTTCGCCTTCCACGCCGGGCGCGGCCCCGCCGCGGCGCACGCCCGCGCCGTGCCGGCCGAGGTCAGCCGGGCGCTGCCGAACGCCGACTCGGCCACCGTCGTCGTCACCGGGCCCTTCCTGGCGCACGCCGACGCGCTCGCCGTCGCCCAGCGCGTCGACGGCGTCCTGCTCGTCGCCGGACTCGGACACACCCGGCAGGACGAACTGCGCCAGGTGCAGGAACTGGTCGACTGCTCCGGCGGACGCCTCCTGGGCGCCGTCCTCGACACCGGCCGGCCGCGCCGCCTCCCGCGCTTCCTGCGCCGCCGCCCGAAGTACCGTCCCGCCGCGCACCAGGCCGCCGGGCCGATGGAACTGCCCGTGCAGGACGGCACCCTGACGGCCGCCCGCCGGTGACCGCACCGGAGACGACCGCGCCCCGCGCGGCCGCGGCCACCGCCCCGAGCGGGGTGGCCGCGGTCGCGCGCGGCGGTTTCTGGGGGATGGCGGGCTCGGCGGCCAACGCCGTGTTCTCCTTCCTCCTCGTCGGCCTGGTCACCAGGGCCGTCGGCGCCGACGGCTCGGGAGTGATCTTCACCGGCGTCGCCGTCTTCACCATCCTCAGCAACGCCTGCAAGCTCGGCGCCGACGCCGGACTGATCCGGTTCGTCCCCCGGGACCTCGCCCTCCACGACGGCCGCTCGGTGGGCGCCCTGCTGCGCATGGCCGTCCTGCCCGCCGCGGCGGCCGGCACCGCGGCGGCCGTACCCCTGCTCCTCGCGCCCACCGTGGCGACCGCGCTGCTGCCCGCACTGCCGCCGGCCGACGCCGTCACCCTGGTCCGGCTCTTCGGGCTCTTCCTGCCCGCCGCGACCGTCGGCATGGTCCTGCTCGGCGCCACCCGAGGCTACGGGACCGTCGTGCCGTTCGTGGGCGTCGAGCAGATCGGCAAACCCCTGCTGCGCCTGCTGATCGCCCTCCCCGTGGCGTTCTGCGCGCCGAGCCTGCTCGCGCTGGCCTCGGCCTGGCTGCTGCCCACACTCGCCGGATTCGTCGCCGCCTGGTACGCCCTGCGCCGCTGCCGGGCCGCGCACCGCACGGGGGAGCGCGGGACCGTGCCCTGGCGGGCGTTCTGGGGCTTCGCCGCGCCCCGCGCCGTCTCCTCCGTCTTCGACATCAGCGCCGTCTGGGTCGGCGTCATCCTGCTCTCCGCCCTCGCCACGTCCGGCGAGGCCGGCCTCTACACCGCCATCGGACGCGTGATCACCGCGGGCACGCTCATCCAGCTCGCCGTACGGCTCGCCGTCGCACCGGAGATCAGCCGGCTGCTCGCCCTGCGCGAGGACACCGAGGCACACGGCCTGCACCGCGTCTCCACCTGCTGGATCGTGCTCTTCTCCTGGCCGCTGTTCGCCCTCGTCGCGGGCTTCCCGGCCACCGTGCTGTCCGCCTTCGGACCGGAGTTCGTCCGGGGCGCTCCCGCCCTGGTGGTGCTCTGCGCCGCCGCCGTGGTCAACGTCGCGGTCGGCAACGCCCAGACCGTGCTCCTCATGGCGGGCAGGAGCTCCTGGCATCTGGCCGTCACCGCCGCCGCGTTCACCGTGCAGCTCGTCGTCGGCGTGCTCGCCGTGCCCGTCTGGGGCGTCCTGGGCGCCGCCGTGTCCTGGGGCGCGGCCATCGTGGTGGAGAACCTCGCCGCCGCCCTGCTCATCCGGCGGGGCCTCGGCTTCACGACCGTGGACCGCGGCTACTCGACCGCCCTCGCGATCGGCCTCCTCGTCTCGGCCGCCCTGGGCGCCGTCCGCGCACTGCGAGGTGACACCCCATCAGGACTCGCCGTGGGGATGGTCTTGGGAATGTGTGTATTTGCTATTAGTTTGTGGCGATATCGGACGTCGCTGAGAGTGAGCGAGCTGGTCGGAGTGCTGCGCCGTCGCACGGCATGAGACCGGCCGACGGCCGCACCGCCCGGGCCGACTCGACCGGCGACGTCCCTGCCTGCGTACCACTCCCACCACTGCCACCCGGGGTTCCCTTGCACCTGAGAAAGCTCCGAACGAAGCCGGTCACCAGGGTCGCCGTCACCGCCCTCGTGTGCTGCACTACCGTTCTGCTCGACGCCTCCCTCGCCGCGGCAGCCGCCGACGGCCCGAAGACCCTCTCCGCCGATCCGCTGGCCACCTGGCAGACCGACGGAATCGTCTGGTCGATGGCCGCCGCCAACGGCGTCGTCTACGTCGGGGGAAGTTTCGACACGGTCCGCCCGCCGGGCGCCGCGCCCGGCCAACGCCAGGTACGGCGCAAGAACTTCGCCGCGTTCGACGCGGTCACCGGCCAACTCCTGCCCTGCGCCCCGTCGTTCACCGGCTTCAACCACACCGTGCGGGCCATGAAGGCCTCGCCCGACGGCCGGGTCCTGTACGTCGGGGGCTCCTTCGACCGCGTCGGCACCGTCGGGGCGGCCAACGCGATCGCCGTCGACACCGCCGGCTGCAAGGTCCGTACGGACTTCAAGCCGTCCGTCGCCGCCACCGTCCGGGCCATCGAGGCCTCCGCCAACACCGTCTACCTCGGCGGCGACTTCACCCGGGTCGGCGGGCAGCCCCGCGGCCGGATCGCCGCCGTGTCCACCAAGGGCGCCGTGCTGCCGTTCAAGGCCGACTTCGACCAGCCGGTACGGGCCCTGTCGGTCGCCCTCTCGCACGGCAGGCTGTTCGTCGGCGGCGACTTCGAGTCCGTCAACGGCCGGCGCATCCGCTCCCTGGTCGCCCTGCACCCCACCACCGGCGCGATCGTGCTCAGCTATCCCGGCTGGATCCCGGCCCAGTCGTCCGTGAAGACGATCGCCCAGGACAACACCCGCTTCTTCGTGGGCGCCGAGGGCCACGGCCCCGGCCTCTACGACGGGCGGATCGCGGGCAAGCTCGCCAACGGCACCATGGTCTGGAAGGACGACTGCTACGGCGCCACCCAGTCCGTCGTGCCCTTCAAGGGCGTTCTCTACAGCGCGTCGCACGCCCACAACTGCAACGAGACACCCGGCGGATTCCCCGACCGGGGCGACCGTCAGCACCTCCTCGCCCAGTCCGTCGACGACCGCAGGATCCTGCACTGGTTCCCCGACACCAACGGCGGCCTCGGCGAGCAGGTCGGCCCCCGGGCGCTCGTCGTGTCGCGCGGAGTGCTCTGGGTGGGCGGCGAGTTCACCCAGGTCAACGAGGCACCGCAGCAGAGCCTCGCCCGGTTCGGCGACAAGGACACCGGCGCCCCGAAGGCACCCGAGCTGTCCCTGTCGGCGACCGAGCCCGGCAAGGTCACCCTCGCCTGGCGCGCCACCTGGGACCGCGACGACGCCGTGCTGACGTACCGGATCTTCCGGGACGGCAAGCAGGTGGGGACCAGGAGCGAGAAGTCCACCTACTGGGACCTGCCGAGGATGACCTACACCGACACCGTGCCCGCCGGCACCCGCCACACCTACACCATCCAGGTGACGGACGGCTCGAACACCTCCGCCAAGTCGCGCGGCCTGACCGTGAACGTGCCGCCGAAGAGGGCGACACAGCGCGTCGCGGTCGACGGTACGGCCGTACCGTCGCGACCCGCCCAGGAGCAGGAACAGGAGCAGGATCAGTCACAGTCGGCACAGGAAACGTCACAGACCGCTCAGGAGCCCTCGCAGCTCGCTCAGCAGCAGTCGCCGCCCGCTCAGGAGACAGAGGGTGAGACGCGATGACCCGGATCGGATTCGCGCCCGGGGTCTACGACCTGTTCCACATCGGGCACCTCAACATCCTGCGTGAGGCACGCAGACACTGCGACCGGCTCGTCGTGGGCGTCACCAGCGACGAACTCGCCTTCGGGCTGAAGGGCAAGGTCCCGGTCGTCCCGATCGCCGAACGGCTGGACATCGTCCGCAGCGTGCGCTTCGTCGACGACGCCATCGTGGAGACGGAGTTCGACAAGCTGAAGACGTGGAAGCGCATCGGCTTCCACGTCATCTTCAAGGGCGACGACTGGCGCGGCACCCCCAAGTGGCTGGAGTACGAACGCCGGTTCGGTCAGGTCGGCGTCGAGGTCGTCTACTTCCCCTACACCAAGCACACCTCAAGCACCCTGCTGCGCAGCTCCCTCCAGCGGCTGTCCGGGATCCCCGCGGCGCAGCTCCCGGAACCACTTCACAAGGAAGGCGGCCATGAACAGCACATGGGCGACCAGCAGCGTGCCATACACCGCGAGGAAGAGGTCCTGACTTCCCAGGAATAGGAAGCTGACGCACGTCACGCCGTAGTCGACGGGCAGCAGCAGCACCGAGCGCAGCGCCGGGGGCGAACCGGCCGGAGTCCCGGCCGGCGTCCGGTGTCTGAGCTTCTCCGTCAGGATCCCGCCGAAGAAGATCACCACGGCCGCCAGCTGGAAGACCATCGGTGCCAGCAGCCAGACCGGACCGGACAGCGTGAAGAACCGGTAGAACGACACCAGCACCACCAGATGCAGGGTCACGATCTTCACGCAGTCCAGGACATGGTCGAGCCACTCGCCCGACGGACTTCCCGAACGCTGCCCCCGGGCCAGCTGGCCGTCCGCGGAGTCCAGCGCGAACCCCACGGCCAGGGCCGCGCCGACACAGACCGCCAGCGTCGGCCCGGGCGGCACCAGCGCCACCGCGGCCAGCGCCGGAAACGTGAACAGGGCACCGAGGACGGTCAGTTGATTCGGCGTCGCCCCCGCCTGATAGGCCAGCGCGGCCAGCACCCGGCCCGCCGGACGGTTGATGAACCGGGTGTACAGCGAGACCCCTCGCGCGGGCTTCTGCGCGGCCGACAGATGTCTGAGGGCTTCGACGAACTCGGTCATTTCCCACCTTTAGTGACTTTGCTCGGAAAACGGTTGGAAAGAAGGCGATTATGGCAGAACGGGAAGGTGAGATGTCCCGTGTCAGCCGTCGGTGGCTGCTGCGTGGCGCGGTGTCGCTCCTGGGCGCGACGGCCCTGACCGCCCAGAGTGCGTCCGCCGCCTCGGGACCGGGCGGCTCCCCGGCCGTACCCGGCGGTGTCCCGGTACTGCCTCCCGGTCCCGGACGGCGCCTGCTGACGAACGTGATCAACGTCGGCGACCTCGGCGCGGTGGGCGACGGACGCACCGACGACAGCGCCGCGTTCGAGTACGCCTACGCCCTCGCCGCCGCCCGCGTCTTCGGCGGAGTCGGCCGCACCGTGATCGAGATCCCGCCGGGCGAGTTCCTCATCACCCGCCCGCACGCACTGCTCAACGGCGTCGCCCCGCTGCGCCCCGCCAACGGCCTGCGCTTCTCCGGCGCGGGCAAACGCATGACCACCCTCGTCTTCCGCCCGCCCACCGGCCCGGGCTCCTATCTCTGCCGCAACGAGGACATCTGGGCGAACCTGTCCTTCGAACGCATCCAGTTCCGCTCGGCCACCCCGGGCGCGTCCTTCTTCTCCTCGTACTCCACCGGCCAGGCACAGGACTACCGGTTCTCCGAGTGCGAGTGGATGGGGGAGTGGGAGTACGGCCTCGCCCTCGACGGCACCGACACCAACTCGGAGATGCGGTGGGAGGCCTGCCGCGTCGGCGGCGCCTACCGCAGGGCGTTCCTCTTCTCCGGAGTCACCGGACGCCGGCAGCAATCCAACGACCAGGACCAGTTCCTCAACTACTGGTTCACCGACATGAAGGTCGAGTACGAGTGGGGCAACTTCCTGGAGTTCCCCTACGGCGGCTCCATCACCTGCCGGGGCGGCTCCTACATCATCGCCGGCACCCGCCCGGGGAACACCCCCGAATACGGCACCACCAGCACCTTCTTCCGCTTCCCCGTCGCCCAGCACCACGACTCGGTGCAGCGCTTCCACGCCCAGGACATCCGCTTCGAGGTGCGTGACCCGGACGCCCGCGTCATCGACTGCGTCTGGCGGAGCGGCACGGTCCACTTCAGCGACTGCGACGACACCGGCCTCGCCTTCAAGGACTTCTCCTCGGAGGTCCGGGCCCACCGCTACACCGTGGGTCCGCGCGGCCCGCTGATCCGGTACGACTCCTGCCAACTGGTCGGCCGCCACGAGTACCGCGTCGAGGGCTCCCCGGCGGCGGTGCCGCCCGTCGCCCGGTACGACATGTGCCTGTTGCGGAGCCACTCGGAGAACGAGTTCGCGGTCACCGAGGGCATCGGCCGCCCCGACTTCGTCGGCTTTGTCGACTGCCTGGACGGGGCCGCGGGCGCGGCGGTCACACCGGACGCGCCCAACGTGCCGAACATGCCGAACGTGCCGAACGTTCCGAATGCGCCGAGGGTGGAGGCGACACCGGCAGGCCCGGACCCGGTGGCGCCGGCCGCCCCGGACCCGGTGCCGCCCGCGAGTCCGGCCGCCTCCGCCGCGCCGCTGCGTCGGTGAACCTGTTCGCGGTCGTCCACGACGGCCCCCATGCCGACGTCGGTTCGAGGGTTACCGGTCGAGGTTCGGGCGCCGCGTTCCCGCGAGATCGCAGCCGGTCAGGTGTTGGGTGCTGATGGCGATGGGCAGCGGCACCTCGGGCGCGCACGGGTAGAGGTCCTGCTCGCGATCACGAACAACTCGGCGTCGAGCGTGGCGAGTTCGGCCACGACATCGGCCGGGTCCGGCACACCGGCGGGGGCGAGACGCACACCCCGCGCTTCGCGGCCTCGCCGAAGGAGAGGTCTTGGCGGCGACCTGGGCGAGGAACTCGGGGTCCATCTGCGACGAGGCGTACGTCGTACTCGTCGAGGAGGAGCTTGCCGGGGCGGTCGGCGTTGCGGCCGAAGCCCGCCCACTGCTCGGCGGCATGGTCTGTCCCGTCGGTCGGAGGTGGGGAGGTCGCAGCCGGTTCGTCGTCGCCACGGGTGGTTCCTCCCTGGGTCCGTACCGGACGGGGAGCGAGCCGGACAGCGGCCCACGATGGCGGACGTCGCCGCGAAGGCGGGCGTGTCCAGGGCGCTCGTCCCGATCGTCCTCCGCGGCCGGCCGGGCGCGAGCCGGGGAGACCCGGGAACGCGTCCTGCGCGTCGCCGACGCCCCGAGGCCGAGCGGCTCGGCTACGACGTCCTGCTCTCGGCGGCGGCCCAGGGCCGCAGCGAGGCCAAGGCGGTCGAGGCGCTGCTGGCTCACCGCTGCGAGGCGCTGATCCTGCTGGGGTCCGACGCCGAGCCCGTCCATCTCGACGAGCTCGGGCGGCGCACGGCCACCGTGTCGGTCAGCCGGCGGGCGCCGGGTGCCCGCGTGGACTTCGTGCACAGTGCCGAGGGCAAGGGGATCCGGCAGGTGATGGACTACCTGGTCGAGCTGGGGCACCGCAGGATCGTGCACATCGACGGCGGCCGGGCACCCGGTTCGGCCGAGCGGCGGCGCTCGTACCGGGCCGCGATGCGCCGGCACGGCTGATGCCGATCGGCCTGACCACGGTCCGCCAGGACGCGGTCCTGACGGCCGAGCACGCGGTGCGGTTCGCCGTGGAACGGCTGGAAACCCCGGAACTGGAGCCTCGGGAGGCGGTGCTGGACCCGAGGCTGGTGGTACGGGGGACCAGCGGACCGGCGCCGACGGCCTGAGCCGCGGCGCCGGACCCCCGGGGAACCGGGCCTAACCGGCCGTGGCGAGGACGACCACGAATCCCGCGTCGGTGTCGGCCCAGACCCGGTCCGCGCTCAGGCCCGCGGCGGTCAGCTCGGCCTTCAGACCGTCCGGGGTGAACTTGGCACTGCGTTCCGTGATCCACTCCTCTCCCGGCTCGAAGTGCACCTTGAGGTCCAGGTCCCCGATCGTGACGCGCTGTTCGGTGAGGCTGCGCAGCCGCATCTCGATGTGCTGTTCGGCCTCGTTCCACACCGCCCGGTGCTCGAAGGCGTCGGGCTCGAAGTCGGCGTCGAGTTCGCGGTTGAGGACGTGGAGGAGGTTCTTGTTGAACGCGGCCGTCACACCCTCGACGTCGTCGTAGGCGGCGATCATCTCGTCCGTGTCCTTGACCAGGTCGGCGCCCAGGAGCAGGAAGTCCTCGGGGCGCATGATGCCGTGGAGCGCGCGCAGGAACGGGACGCGGGTGGGGCCGCGGAAGTTGCCCAGCGTGCTGCCGATGAAGGCGATCAGACGCGGGTCGCGGTCCGGGAGTCCGGGCAGGGCCAGCGGGGCGGTGAAGTCGGCGCGCAGGGCGTGCAGCCGGAGCTCCGGGTAGTCCTGGACGAGTTGCGCGGCGGCCTGGTGGAGGGCGTCCGCGCTGACGTCGACCGGGATGTAGTGGAGGCCCGCGGGGCCGAGTGCCTCCAGGATCAGCTGGGTCTTGGTGCTGCTGCCCGAACCGAGTTCCACGAGGCTGCGGGCCCCGGTGCGCGAGGCGATGTCACGGGCGTGCCGCTGGAACAGGCCCAGTTCCGCGCGCCACAGCGGGTACTCCTTGAGCTGGGTGATCTCCTCGAAGAGTTCGCTGCCCCGGGCGTCGTAGAACCAGGTGGGGGAGGTGGACTTCGGGGTGCTGGTCAGGCCCTTGCGGATGTCTGCGCGCAGCGCCGTGGCGTAGTGCTCGGCGTCCAGGGTGTCGGTGTAGCCGTAGCTGGGGCTGAACTGTGACGGGCTCACGTGCGGGGCTCCTTGGGTGGTGCGGGTACCGCGTCCGCCTCTGGGTCCTTGAGGGGGGTGAGCAGGACGTCGGTTCGGCTTGCTGTGAGGAGGGTGCGGTCGGGGACCTCCTGCCAGTGCGGATCGTCGTCGTACGGTTCGGAGGCCACGACCGTGCTCCGGCCGGGCTCGGTCAGGTACCAGAGGGAGTCGCCCCAGGCCGTGGCGGTGATCGTCGCGCCGTCGGTGAGCAGCAGGTTGAGGCGGGAGCCGGGGGCCGCCGCGGCGACCTCCAGGACGGTGTCGGTCAGGGCCTGCCCCTCCGGGTCCCCGGCGCGCAGCCGGGCCAGGATCAGCGCCCACACGAACGCGGAGTCGTTGCGGGCCTCCATCGACAGCACCTCGGCCGGCGGCAGGGTGCGGACCAGGGACTGAAGGGAGTGCGGCCAGCCGGTGACGGCGCCGTTGTGGCTGAACAGCCAGGTCCCCGCGGCGAACGGCGCCGCCGCGGCCTCCGCGTCCGCCCCGGCGAGCGTGGCGTCCCGTACGGCGGCCAGCAGCGCGCCGGAGCGGACCACCCGCGCGAGGTCGGCGAAGGACAGATCGGCCCAGATCGGCCCGGCCCGGCGGTAGCGGGCCGGCACCGGGTCGCCCTCGGCATACCAACCCACGCCGAAACCATCGGCGTTGACCGTCCCGTACCGCTGCCGCCGGGGTGCCCAGGACTGGCGGTACAGACCGTGCGGGGGTGCCACGAGGCACCGGCCCAGTGGCTCCTCCGGGCCCACGTAAGCGATATGACGGCACATCAGACGGTCTCCGGGTGGGCCGAGCGGGCCGTGCGGAACCCGGAGAAGATCTGCCGCCGGATCGGATAGTCCCAGTTGCGGAACGTACCCCGGCAGGCCACCGCGTCCACGGCGAACGAACCGCCGCGCAGCACCTTGTACTCGGGGCCGAAGAACACCTCCGAGTACTCCTTGTACGGGAACGCCCGGAACCCGGGGTAGGGGAGGAAGTCGCTCGACGTCCACTCCCAGACGTCGCCGATCAACTGGCGTACCCCGAGCGGGGATTCGCCCTGCGGGTAGCTGCCGGCGGGGGCCGGGCGCAGATGGCGCTGGCCGAGGTTGGCGTGTTCGGGGGCGGGGTCGCTGTCGCCCCACGGGTAGCGCGTCGAGCCGCCGGTCGCCGGGTCGAAGCGGGCCGCCTTCTCCCACTCGGGCTCGGTGGGCAGCCGGCGTCCGGCCCAGCGGGCGTAGGCGTCGGCCTCGTACCAGCTCACGTGCAGCACCGGCTCGTCGGGCGGCACGACCTCGGTGACACCGAAGCGGCGGCGCAGCCACCGGCCCTCGGTGCCGCTGCCGTCGCGGTGCCAGAACAGCGGGGCGTGGATGCCGTGTTCGCGGATGTGCGCCCAGCCCTCCCGCGTCCACCAGCGTTCGTTGTCGTAGCCGCCGTCGTCGATGAACGCCCGGTAGGCGGCGTTGGTCACCGGGGTGGTGTCGATGTGGAAGGGCGCCACCTCGCGCCGGTGCGCGGGGCGTTCGTTGTCCAGGGCCCAGGGTTCGGCGGAGGTGCCCATGATGAACGGGCCGCCGGGGACCAGGACTTCGGCCGGGCCGGTGGACAGCGGGGCCGGCTCCGGGTCGGGCGCGGTCAGGGCCGGGGGGCCGATGCGGAGCTGATGGGTGATCAACATCGTCTCGTCGTGCTGCTGTTCGTGCTGGGCGATCATCCCGAAGGCGAATCCGGCCTCGGTGAGCCGGGTGCCGTGGAAGTCGGCGGACTCCAGCAGGTCCAGCACCCGCCCCCGTACCTCCGCCGCGTACCCGCGGGCCTCGGCGGGCGGCAGCAGGGGCAGTTTGGGCCGTTCGGAGCGGGGGTGCTCGAAGGCGTCGTACAGGCCGTCGATCTCGGGGCGGATCGCCTCCCGGCCGGCCACCGTGCGCAGCAGCCAGAGTTCCTCCTGGTTGCCGATGTGCGCGAGGTCCCACACCAGCGGGGACATCAGCGGGGAGACCTGGGCCGTGAGGTCGGGATCCTCGACGCAGCTGGTCAGAAGGGTGGTCCGGTCCCGGGCGGTGGTGAGGGACGCGAGCGCGCGGGCGCGCAGGGTCTCGGCGTCGGGGGCGGTTTCGGACAGGGTTCCGGTGTCCGGGGCGGTCTTGTGCCCGGTGTCCGGGGTGGTCTCGGTCATCGGCGGAGGTCCTTCCCGTACGCGCGGGTGTCCGTGCCGCGCAGGCGGTCGAGCTGGTCGTCGGCGGGCGTGCGGCCCCGCAGGACATGGCGGTCGCGGTACTCGGCGACCGCGTCCAGGACGGCCTCTCCCGCGCCCAGGCGGGGCAGGGCGTCGAGGGCGGCCGCGAAACAGACGACCGCGGCCTCGTGCAGCTCGGGGTCGGTCAGTCCGTGGCGGGCCGCGTCGGTCCACAGCGGGTTGTGCGGCGCCGGCAGCGGCACGGCCCGCTCGGCCAGCGGCTTCACGGTGCGGTAGGCGGTCTCGGCCGCCTCGGGGTCGTCGAACAGGGCCGTCGCCACCGCGAGCGGCACGATCCAGCCGTCGTCACCGGGTTGCGCGTCGATCATCCGCAGTTCCAGGTGGCCGCGTGGTCTGACCGGCGGGAACAGGGTGGTCATGTGGTAGTCGAGGTCCTCCCGGGTCGGTACCCCGGTACGGGTCCACTCGCGGAACGTCAGCCGCTCGGGCACCTCCCAGGGGCCGCCGTCGCGCCGCAGGCACATCACCGGCGCGTCCAGCACATGGCGGGCCCAGGCCGCCCGCGGCTCGACGTCCAGCGGGGGTCCGCCCGCGCGGGCGGCGCCGATCTCCGTCCACAGCAGCTGCCGGGTGGACCGCCAGCCCGTGGGTTCGCCATTGAGCAGCGGGGAGTTGGCGAACGCGGCCACCAGTACCGCGCCCAGCAGGTGCGAGAGCCGCCAGCGCCGCCCGTGGCCCAGCGGGCCGGGCTCCTCGTATCCGGCGTCCAGGCAGACCTGCACGGAGGCCGAGGTGCACATCATGGCCCGGCCGGCCGGGCCGGTGCGGTCCAGGCAGGCCTCCATGGCGTCGTAGCGCGGCTCGCGCAGATACCGGCGGGGGCTGTGCCAGGGATCCGTGCCGAGGCCGACGAGGGCGAGGCCGAGTTCGCGCAGGACCGCGCGGACGGCGTCCAGGTCGGCGGAGACGGTGCCGACACACTCCATCAGGGAGGCGGCGGGCGGCGAGCTGAGCTCCAGCTGGCCGCCGGGTTCGACGGTGAGCGCCGACCCTAGGGGCACGGTCTCCAGTGCGGCGTAGGCCGCCGCGAGTCGTTCGGGTGTCACGGGGAGCCGCGGACCGCGCAGCTCGTGCACCAGCCATTCCACCTCGACTCCGACGGTGCGGGGCGGGCCGGTCTTGAAGCAGATACCCCTGACCAGGGCCTCCACCTCGGCTTCGGAGAGGGACGTACGGGGCTTCGTACAGTCGACGTCTTCGTAACTCTCGGTACAGTCGCTGGCCGAATCTGACATGTCGGGATCCTCCTGAGGTTCCACCATGCCACCGGACCGGCTTCGGGGCCGCCGGACCGGCGTCACACCTGTCCCACCCAAGACCCTCGATCCGAATCGCACAAGGGTGCAAATCGGTGCTCACCGCGTCGGGAACCCTCGAATCCGTGCCCCTTGCACGGTGTTTCCTGGAAGTTCTCCAGGTGTTCCCGGTGCCGGAAAAAACTCTTTGCACCGTGGGTCCGGCGTCGGTGACGATGCGTGTATGAGCACAACAGCACGCGCGGTCATGGCGTCCACGGGGGTGGCGCCATGAGCGCGCGCCTGCGCGGCATCGCGCGGCAGACGGAGGAGATCGTCGCGGCGGGCGCCTATCGCGCGTCGGACGGCCGCGAGGTGCCCCTGGCGGCGGCGGTCGAGGCCGCCCGGGCCGGGACCCGGATGCTGGGACCGGAGCCGGTTCCGGTACCGGAAACAGCCCCCGTGGCCACGTCCATAGAGGTCACCGGTGAGAGCAGCCTGGAGGCCGCCCGTCGGCTCGCGGACGCGCCGGTCGCCGTCCTGAACTTCGCCTCCGCCAGGAACCCCGGCGGCGGCTTCCGCAACGGCGCCCAGGCGCAGGAGGAGGCCCTGTGCCGCGCCTCCGCGCTGTACACGTGCCTGCTGCGGGCTCCCGAGTTCTACGACCATCACCGCGCCGACCGCGACCCGTTCTACTCGGACCGGGTCATCCACTCACCGGCCGTCCCCGTCTTCCGGGACGACCGGGGCCGGCTCCTCGACGAGCCGTACACCGCCGGGTTCCTGACCTCCGCCGCGCCCAACGCGGGCGTGGTGCTGAGCAGGACGCCCGAGCGCGTGCCCGGACTGCCGGGCGCCTTGGCCGTCCGCGCCGAGCGGGTGCTGGAGACGGCCGTCGCGCACGGCTACCGGCGGCTGGTGCTGGGAGCGTGGGGCTGCGGAGTGTTCCGCAACGACCCCGCGCAGGTGGCGGAGGCGTTCCGGACCCTCCTCGGACCCGGCGGCCGCTTCGAGCGGACGTTCGAGCATGTGGTGTTCGGGGTGCTCGACCGTACGCCCGGCAGCGCGGTGCGGGGCGCTTTCGAGAAGGTGTTCGCCCGAACGGGTGCTCAGGTCCAGCCGTAGCGCTCGTGCAGCCGCTGCCGCACGAGGTTGAACCGCCCCCGGTCGATGGCGCACGCCTCCCGGCGCATCCCGTCCTCGTGCAGCCGCAGCACCCGGTCGACATCGACCCAGGAGTCCCGCCCGCTGCGGTCCCAGGGACCGCTGCCGATACCGACCCACTCCCGGTCGCCGTCGTGACGCTTGCTGGACAGCTGTACGGCGAGCAGGGTGCCGGCCGCCTCACGGGCGACGACCAGCACCGGGCGGTCCTTGCCCCGGCCGTCGTTCTCCTCGAAGGGCACCCAGGTCCAGACGATCTCACCGGGATCGGGGTCGCCGTCGTGCGCGGGCGAGTACTCGGTGCGCACCCGGCCGACCTCGCGGGGGTCGGCCTCGGTGGTGGCGGAGGGGCCGTGGCGGCCCGGGACGTTCTCATCGGTAAACGCGGTCACGGGGGCACCTTACGGGCTGCCCCCGCGACCGCGTTCGCCCCCTCGGCTCACTTGTCGTCGACGGGCACCTTCTGCGACGGCGGCGGGGTCGCCGTCCCGTTGAGCGACGGAGCACCTGCCGGGGCCTGCCCGTTCTGGCTCATGGACGCCAGCAGCTGACGTGCGAGGCCCAGCCCGGACCCGCCCATGGTGAGCGCCTTCGCGAACAACTCGCCCATGCCGTCGGCGCCGTTGAGCAGCACCATGTTGTCGACGTTGCCGAACGCGGACGCGCCCGCCTGGACGATCTCCGGCCACTTCTCGGCGAGTTGCTGGGCGATCACCGCCTCCTGGTTCTCGGCGAGGGCGGCGGCGCGGGCCTTGATGGCCTCCGCCTCGGCAAGACCCTGCGCCTTGGCCGCCTCGGCCTCCGCCAGACCCTTGGCCTGCGCGGCGGCGGCCTCGGCCTCACCGGTCGCCCGGGTGGCCGCGGCACTGGCCACGCCCCGGGCCTTGGTGGCCTCGGCCTCGGCGCCCGCGGCCGCCTTCACCCGCGTCGCCTCGGCCGCGGCGGCCAGCTCCGTCTCCTTCGCCTTGGCCTCGGCCGCCGAGATCCGGGCGTCACGCTCGGCCTCGGCCAGCGTGCGCTTCTCGTACGCCTTGGCGTCCGCCGGCTTGCGGACATCGGCCTGGAGCTGCTGCTCACGCCGGTGCGCCTCCAGCTCGACCACCCGGGTCTCCTGGACGACGACCTCCTGCCGGGCCCCCGCCTCGGCGAGCGGACCCGCCTGACGCGCGCTCGCCGCCGCCTTGTCCCGCTGGGCCTGGTAACCGGCCTGCAGGATCTCGCTGTCCCGGGTGGCCTCCGCCATCCGGGCGAACGAGGCCTGCTCCGCCTCCGTGGCGAGCCGGTTCGCCTCCGCCTGCGCGATACGCGCGTCCCGCTGCACGGCCGCCGCGTGCGGCATCGCCAGGTTCTGGATGTACCCGGTCGGGTCCTCGATCTCGTGGATCTGCAGCGAGTCCACGATCAGACCCAGCTTCTCCATCTCCGTACCGCAGGCGGCACGGGTCTGCCCCGTGAGCTTCTCCCGGTCCCGGATCATGTCCTCGACCGTCAACCCGCCCACGATGGACCGCAGATGACCGGCGAACACGTTGTGCACCCGCTCCGACATCAGCTTCTGCTGGTCGAGGAAGCGCCGGGCCGCGTTGGCGATCGACACGAAGTCGTCGCCCACCTTGAAGATGACCACGCCCCGCACCTTGAGCGGAATGCCCTGGTGCGTCACGCAGTCCACGTGCAGTTCGGTCTCGTTCAGGTCGAGCGACAGCTTGCGCACCACCTGCACACCGGGCGTGACGAGCGTGCCGCGCCCCGTGACGATGCGGAAGCCCATGCCCTCCTCGAGCCCCTCCATACGGTGCTTGGAGCCGGAGATGACGAGTGCCTCGTTGGGCTCCGCCACCCGCCACATCATCTTGAACAGACCGATCAGAACGAGAACGGCGACAACCGCCGCCCCCGCAACGACGCCGACAACCATCGGCATACGCCCCCTTTGGATGGTGCCCTTTCGGCACCGAACGAAGGGAGTGTGCGCCTGCGCGCGCCCCGGTCCAAGGCGCTGACGAATCCTTGTTGCAATCTTGACGCATAACAGGACGTCACGTGACGTACGAGGTCAACCGTCGTACGCCGCTGTGACATACACGGTCCTGGGCGGCAGGTACTCCACCACCATCACCACCGTGCCGCTCTCGATACGGCCCGTGCCGTTCGCCGGATACGCCAGGAAGTGCTCGGCCCCGCCCCGCACCCGGACGATCACCTCGCCGACCAGCCCGGGCCCGACCGTACCGGTGACCCGCCCCATGAGCCCGACCATCGACGCATCGTCCATCGTCACAGGGTACGGGCCGGTCACACGGCCGGGGAGTCCGCGACGAGCGGCTTCGGCCACCGCTCGTGCCAGCGCAGCTCCGCCTCCAGCTGTGCGGCGAGCGACAGCAGCAGCGGCTCGCTGTCCGCCGGGCCCAGCAGCTGCGCTCCGACCGGCAGTCCGCCGGGCGTGAAACCGGCCGGCACATTGACGCCCGGCCAGCCCAGCACGTTCCACGGCCAGGCGTACGGACACGCGGCGATCATCGCGCGGTCGGTGGCGAACCCGCTCAGGTGCAGCATCGCCCCGATGAGCGGCGGGGGAGCGGCCGTGGTGGGCGCGAGGACGACGTCGTACGACGTGAAGAAGGCGCCGATACGGCGGTGCAGGGCCGCTTCCGCGCGCCGCGCCGCACGCAGCGGGGCGCCGCCGAGCAGCCGGCCGAGCCGGGCCGAGCCATGCGTGCGCCGGTCCAGGAGCGCGGGGAACGGCGCCTCCGCGACCCGCTCGGCGACGCCCGCGGTCGCCCGGGGCAGGAAGGTGAGCCCGATCTGTCCGTACGGCGGATCGGCCTCCTCGACGTGATGCCCCAAGTCGGCGAGTTTTCCGGCGAGTTCGACGACCCGTACCCGCACCTCGGGGTCCAGCCGGGCGGGCACCGCGGTGAACGGCGGCTTCAGCGAGAGCGCGATCCGCAGCCGGCCGGGGTCACGGCCCACGGCCGCCGAGGCGTCGATGGCGGCCGGCCGGTGCGGGTCGAGGTCGTGGTTGCCGCTCGCCGCGTCGAGCAGCAGGGCGGCGTCCGCGACCGTACGGGCCAGGGTGCCGTTGACGGTGATGCCGTGGAAGGACTCGCCGCGCGGCCAGGTGGAGACGCGCCCGCGCTGCGGTTTGACGCCGACGAGATGCGTCCAGGCGGCCGGGATGCGTACCGAACCGGCGCCGTCCGAGCCGAGCGCGGCCGGTACCAGCCCCGCGGCGACCGCCGCGGCCGAGCCGCCGGAGGAGCCGCCCGGGCTGTGCCCGTGGTGCCACGGGTTGCGGGTGTCACCGAACGCGGGCCCCTCGGTGAACGGCCACTGGCCCAGCTCGCAGGTGTTGGTCTTGCCGACGATCACGGCTCCGGCCGCGCGCAGCCGCCTCACCGCCTCGCCGTCCTCGGCCACCGGCGGGTGGTCACCCGGGCAGCCGAACGCCGTCGGCTCGCCCGCGACGTCCATGTCGTCCTTCACCGCGACCGGCACCCCGAGCAGCGCACGCCGTTCTCCCCGGGCCAACTCCCGGTCGGCGGCGTCCGCTTCGGCGAGTGCGGCCTCCTCGCGCACGATCCGGAAGGCGTTGAGGGAGTCCTGGGTGGCCGCGATGCGCGCGAGGGCCCGCTCGACGAGCCGGCGGGACGTCACCTCCCCGGCGGCCAGGGCGCGGGCGGACTCGGCCAGGCCTTGGGCACGGTCGAGCGTCATGCGGGACCACCTCCGGTACACGATGTCTACCGGAGAGTAACCCTGGGTTGGCCGGTGGCGTACAGATTTCGCACAGGTGTCGTCCAGTCTCGTGCAAACCGTTGACGTGCACCTGCCTCCCCTCTACTTTCTGCTCGCCTTCTCGAACCGCGTTCGACATGTCGGACGTCCATGAGTCCCACGTCATGAATCCCACGTCATGAGTCCCACGTCATGAAACCCAGGGAGAGCCGCCCGTGACCACACGTCCCCCCACCCCCTCCCGTCGCGCCCTGCTCCGGGCGATGGCCGCCCTGCCCGTGTCGGCCGTCGCCCTGGGCGGACTGCCCGGACTCCTCGGCACGGCCTCGGCCGCCGCCCCCGCGAGCGGCTCCGCCACCCGCTACACGATCGTGCCGTTCCTCAACAGCGACGACGGGACGGTGAACGTCTACCAGTCCGACGACGCCACCGACTTCCGGCTGGTGAAGTCCTCGGCCTACACCCCGCCGAGCAACCGCATCCGCGACGCCAGCGTCCTCAAGCACACCGACGGCTACTACTACGTCACCTACACCACCCACACCTGGCAGGACGTCAGCACAACCATCGGCTTCGCCCGCAGCGCCGACCGCGCCAACTGGACGTTCCTGTACGACTACACGGTCCCAATCACCAACCTCTCCCGCGCCTGGGCGCCGGAGTGGTTCGTCGACAGCGACGGCAGCGTCAACATCATCGTGTCCTGCTCGGTCACCAGCGACGAGTGGATCTTCACGCCCTATCGGCTGAGGGCCACCAACTCCGCTCTCACGGCGTGGAGTTCACCGGTCGCGCTGTCCGGCATCGGCTCCAACCACATCGACACGTACATCGTGAAGTCCGGCTCGACCTACCACGCCTTCACCAAGAACGAGACGGCGAAGTACATCGAGTACGCGACGGCGTCGAGCCTCACCGGCCCGTACACGATCTCGAAGACCGGCGACTGGGCAGGCTGGGGCAGCTACCGCGAGGGCCCGTCCGTGATCCAGCTCGACAACGGCGCCTGGCGGATCTTCTTCGACGGCTACGGCGACGGCACCTACTACTACAGCGACAGCTACGACACCTTCGCCACCTGGAGCACGCCCAAGGCTTTGCCCGCGATCTCGGGCACCGCACGCCACTTCACGGTGATCAAGGAGACGGTGTCCGGCGGCCCGAGCATCACCAAGAACGCGACGCGCTCCTTCCGGTCCGCCAACTACACCACCCGCTACTGGCAGGAGCAGTCCGCGCTGCTCAACCTCCCCGTGGTCACCAGCGCCGGCACCACCGCCGAGAAGCAGGCCGCCACGTTCACGGTGGTCGCGGGACTGGCGGACGCCAACGGCTACTCCTTCCGCGACGCGGCCGGCAACTACCTGCGCCACTACGACTACCGCGCCCGCTTCGACGCCAACGACGGCACGTCCACCTTCGCCAAGGACGCCACCTTCGTCGCCCGCACCGGCACGACGAGCACCGCGGTGCGCTTCGAGTCGTACAACTACCCCGGCTACTACCTGCGCCACTACAACTACCAACTCCGCCTGGAGATCACGGACGGCACGGACCTGTTCCGCCAGGACAGTTCCTTCGTACCGGTGACGCCCTGGGCCTGACCTGCACCCCTGCTGGCGTTCGCGGTCTCGTCGGCCGCGAACGCCGCCGCGATCACCTCACTCGCGGAAGTTCGCCGACGCCACACTGCACGACTGCCGGAATTCTCCACCTCCAGTGCCCGCACCACAGTCAGCGGCGGTCGCACGTCTTGACCCCCGTTGCGATTCACGCCTACGCTCCTGCTGCAAACATCGGATGCCTTCTTGAAGTCGGAAGGCTCGATTGGTGTTCCAAGGTCGTCTGCCAGTCGCACCCGCCATCGCGGCGACATTGGCTTGATGGCCTATCCGAACTGCGAGAACACCCTGGGCAACGTGCTCTGGCCGGGGCAGGGACTCATTCTACAGCTGGCCACGTGGTCGCCAGCCGGATGCTCGGAGATCCGATGACTAGCTTGGTTCGTTTGGCCTCCGGCTTTACCGCAGCCCTGCTCGTCGGCGCTCTCGGCACCGTGGCCTCCTCCGCCGCGCCCGCGCCGCCCCCTGTGCTGCTCCACGCGGCACCGGACGGATCCGGATCGGCGTGCACCCTGTCGCGGCCGTGCTCCGTGCTCGGCGCACAGCAACGTGAGAGGCAGGTGCTGGCCGGCAACCAGGGCGCGGGCAGGGACGTCGTCGTAGTGCTGTCCGACGGCACCTACCGGCTCACCGCGCCACTGCGGTTCGGGCCGGCCGACTCCGGCCGGAACGGACATCGGGTGACCTGGACCTCCGCACCTGGCGCTCGACCGGTGCTCAACGGCGCGACACGTGTGAGGGGTTGGCGGCTGACCGATCCGGTGAAGAACGTCTGGTCCGCTCCGATACCCGCGGGCCTCGCCACACGGCAGATCTACGTCGACGGCAAGCAGGCGCCGATCGCGCAGACCACTCCGGATGAGCAGGACGTCACCTTCGCAGCCGCCGACGGCGGTTACACCACCTCGCCGAACTGGGCCGCCGGACTGCGGGACCGGATCGGTGCCGCCGCGATGTCGCGGGTGGAGTTCGTCTACACGGGGAAGAACGGGGACTGGACCGAGTCGCGCTGCCGGGTCGATTCGGTCAGCGGGGCCAACGTGCTGATGCAGCAGCCCTGCTGGCGCAACATCACCAGCCGCCCGGTGTTCACCCAGGCATCCGGAAGCCTGCCCAACATGAAACCGGGCACCGCGCCGACCCGGATGGAGAACGCCTACCCGTTCCTGCACACCGGGCAGTGGTTTCTCGACCCGAAGCGGCATGTGCTGAACTACGTTCCGCTGCCGGGGCAGGACGTGAACCGCCTCGACATCGAGGCGCCTCGCCTGACCTCGCTGGTCACTGGTACCGGCACGCTCGACCGGCCGGTGCACGACATCACCTTCAGGGGGCTGCGGTTCGCGTACGCGACATGGAACGAGCCGAGTTCGGCCGCCGGGTTCGCCGACGTGCAGGACAACCTGCGGCTCACCGGCGACGACCCCACCTACCCGCAGGCGACGTGCACGTTCGGAACCCCGCCGGGAACCTGTCCGTTCGGCTCGTTGACCCGTCAGCCCGGCAATGTGCAGTGGCGTGCCGCGCACGACGTGACCTTCGAACGGAACACGTTCACCGGCCTGGGCGCGGCAGGGCTGGTCTTCGAGTACGGCAGTCGGCACAACACGATTCAGGGCAACGTGTTCAGCGGCATAGCCGGCAACGGCGTGATCCTCGGTGACACCACCGACCCGCACCCGTCCGACGTGGGCGCGGACGACCGGGAGATCAACGAGTACAACACGATCGACAACAACCTGATCGAGCACGTCGGCACCGACTACCCGAGCGCGGCGGCCATCACGCTGTTCTTCACCCAGCACACGTCGGTGACGCACAACGACATCCGGGACGTGCCGTACACCGGGATCAGCGCAGGCGTCATCCAGGGGCACGTCGACAACGTCGACCACCCCGACAACACCACCAACGTCAACAGCGACAACACGATCAGCGCCAACCTGATCCACGGCTTCATGCAGGTACTCAGCGACGGCGGTGCCATCTACGCCGAGGGCCACCAGGGCCGGACCGTCCTCGCCGCCGACGGCTCCGTCGACCGCGCCGCCGGCATCGCGCACGGACTGCACGCCGCGGGCAACGTCGCCTACGACCAGGGCAACGTCAACTTCACCTGGTACGACGACGCGGGCGCGAAGTGGATCAACTGGGACGGCAATGTCGAATGGAACGGCAAGCTGGCACAGGGCGGCTGCCAGACCACCGGGCACTTCGACGTGACGGGCAACTACTCCGCGCAGCCCATCGGCCAGTACCACTGCACGCCGCCCGGCGGCACCGACGTCACCTACACGGACAACAAGACCCTGCCCCTGCGGCCGATGGCGAGCGACCTGCCGTCGGGGACGATACGTGACGCCGGGCTGCAAGACGGCTTCCGGGACCTCGCGACAGACCGGGCCCCGCAGGTCAGCTACGCTCAGGCCGCAGGCGGCACGGTCTTCGTGGCCGGGGACGGGTTCACGGCCGGCACACGGGTGAGCTTCGCCGGAACGCCTGCCGCGACCGTGACGGTGACCTCGCCCGCCTTTCTGACCGCCACCGTGCCATCCGGCACGACGGTGACCTCGGTGACCATCACGACACCCGTCGGCACAGCGTCCCGCGCGGTGCCACCGCCCGATGTCGCCCTGGGCAAACCCGCCGAGCAGTCGTCGACGGTCTCGTCCAACTACCCCGCGAGCTATGCCGTGGACGACGACCTGCGCGACTACGCCGGCACCACGACCGAGGCGCAGCCGTGGTGGCAGGTCGACACGGGAGCCTCCTATCCGATCGACAAGATCGCCGTCCACAACCGGGCGGACTGCTGCGCCGACCGGCTCGCGGACTACTACATCTTCGTGTCCGACACCCCGTTCACATCCACCTCGCTCAGCGACACCCTCACTCAGCCGGGAGTGTGGTGGACACACAAGAGCGAGCAGGCCGGAAGGCCGAGCACGATCGACGTGGGGCGCACCGGTCGGTACGTCCGCGTCCAGCTCGCCGGTACCAACCAACTCGCACTCGCCGAGGTACAGGTCCTGACAGCGCCGCACAACTAGTGTCCTGCTGGCAGTAGTTGATCGGGACACGGCCCGCAAGTGGCGGTCGGCGGCCTCGACGATCGCCCGTAGTGCCGCGACGTACCCCTCGAAGGTGGTACGGCCGTGGTCCGTCAGCCGTACCCTGGTGCGCCGCTTGCGGCCGCCGCCCTCCTTGTGCAGCTCCAGACATCCGGTCTCCTCCAGGGTGTGCAGCTGAGCGACCACCGACAGCCGGGTGGCGGGGTGGATCAGTTCTTCGAAGCCGACGGGAATGCTCGTCGGTCCGCTCCCGCGCCTGCTGCTCCCGTGCCTGCCACCTGTGTGCCGCGGCCCCGCGCCGACCCGGCCACCCAGCGGCTCGTCGGCTCGTCGGCCCGACGAACGGCACGAACACCGTTGCCGAGACCGTGGCCTGGATCAGACTGGCGGACAGCGGGGGAAATGCCCGCCCACGGACTTCTGGAAAGGCTCGGTGGGGTCGGGGACCGGAAACGGAGCATCAGCCACCGCGCCAGTCCCCGCCCCTGCTGGTCAGACCCTGGTCGAGTTCTTCGTGTGTGTCGGGGCCACTGCCGCAGGTCCGGGGGCGGACGTCGGCTCGGGGCCGCCTTCACTGAGGCCTGAAGAAGGACGCGGGCGGTCGGGCTGGTCAGGCTTCCGACGCGGAAGGCTGCGGTTTCGAGCATGGCGGGGTGGTACTCGCGCAGCAGCGAGCGCAGCTCGCTCACGGCGCGGGTCCGGCGCCAGGCTGCGTCCTGGCAGGCCCTGGCCAGGACGGCTATGAGCGGACGAGTTCGCTGTCCTGGGCCGAGGGCCGAGGGCCGGTGGACGTGCGCGTCCGTGCGAAGGGCGGAGGATATCGGCGCCAGTGGTGACGCAGGGTTCACAGCCGGTGCCGGGCTCGTTCGCGTATCCCACTGAGCGGTTCCGGCCGTCACGGGCTCCGGGAGGCCAGGTCATTGGCTCAGGCCAGGTAGGCCCTCGACAGCAGTTCCTCCTCGCCCGCTGTCACAGGTCAAGCAGCAGGTCCCGGACCGCTGCGGGCTGGGACAGGAACGGGTGGTGGCCGGTGTCGAGTTCGACGACGCCGCCGGCCCGGCGGGCGAACTCGCGCTGCAGCCGCGGCGGGGTGCCGCGGTCCTGGGCGCAGACGACGTACGTCGAGGGCACGTGCTGCCATGCGGCCGCCCCGACCGGCTGCCCGGTCACCCGCACGCTCTGCCGGGCGAGGTGGTCCGCCGCCTGCGCCCGGACCTCGGGGTCGCAGTCATGCAGGAACGTGTCCACGAGCAGCTCGGGGCGGACCCCGAACGTGCCGGCGTCGGGGTCGACGTCGAGGAACGGGGCGGGGCCGCCGTCCCCGAACTCCGACAGGCTCTGCCCGACCTCGGGCAGGTAGCTGGAGACCAGCAGCAGGTGGCGTACCGACCCGATTCCCGCGGCGGCTTCCGCGGTGACGATGCCGCCGTAGCTGTGGGCGACCACGACGGTCGGCTCGTCGCCGGCCTGCAGCACCTGCCGCACCGCGGCCACGTCCTCGGACAGCCCCGGGCCGCCGACGCCGCCGGGCAGGCCCGCCTCACCGCAGCTCGGCAGCGCCGGGGCCACGCTCGCCACCCCCCGCTCCCGCAGCAGTTCGGCGGTGCGGTGCCACCACCACGACCCGTCCCGCACACACGCCCCATGCACGAACACGACCCTCATCGCTGCCTCCGCGTCTGTCCTGACTGCCTTTCGATCAACGGTAGACGTAGTCACCGTTACGTGAAAAAGTGAGGACGTGGGCAGACGACCGCAACCGCACATCAAGGAGAGGCTGCTTGATGCCTGCGCCGATCACGCCCTCGCGCACGGCCTCCCCGACCGACTCGAGCCGCTGGCCACCGCCACCGGCACCTCGGCCCGCATGCTGATCTATCACTTCGGCACCCGCGACGCCCTGCTGCGGGCCGTCCTCGGGCGCGCGCGGCAACGTCAGCTCGACACCTTCGGCGACCTCCTGCGGGCGCGACCCGACGAGCCCTACACGGCCACCCTGGATCGCGCCTGGACCTCCATCACCGGCCCGGACGGGCTGCCGTACCTGCGGATGTTCGGTCAGCTGCGTGAGAGTGCGGAGCAGCAGTTGTGGCCCGACTTCCGGCGCACCGCGACGACCGACTGGCTCGGGCCGCTCGAGGACGGCCTGCGCAGCATCGGTCGGCCGGATCTCGCGACCCTCGTTCTCGCCGTCATCCGTGGCCTCCTCATGGACCTCGACGCCACCGGCGACACCACCCGCACCGACCAGGCCTTCCGCGACTTCCTCGGCACGGTCGAGCACCTGTCCAGCGGCTACCGAAGAGCCTGCGCAGGTCAGGACGCGCCTGCAGAGGCACCCTGACCTTTCCGCCAGGACAGTTCCTTCGTGATGGTCGCCGACGCCGGCGAGACGACATGGCAATACCCAAGCCCGGCGACTGCTGTCTCCGCGGACTGATACTGGACGGCCGCCGCGACAGTGGCTCCGGTGCGGGTGCCCTCTGGCGACCGTGCTCAACCGGTCCTAGGATGCGAGGACTTCGCGTCCGGAGGCCGGCCACGGCAGGCAGGCAGGCAGGCGGGCGCCGTCGCCGGAACGGTGGTCGGTCCGCTCCTTCGGTGACGGGCCGTGGGCCGCCCGTACCAGGAAGGCTCAGCCTTGCAGCGCATACCCGCACGACATGGCCTGATCGCCGTGGCCGCTCTCGGTCTCGCCCTCGCGTCCGCTCCCGCCGTCGCCCACGCGCAGGACACGGCGGACACGAACGCCCCGGTCAAGGTGACCCTGACCGTGCAGGGACCGGACGGCCTGCTCTTCAAGGGGAAGATCAGGACCAAGGGGCACGAGGTGACCACCGCCGCGGGCGGCACCCACACATGCGACGGGACCAACGGGGGCGCCAACCCCACCGCCGTTCCCACGCCGACGGCCGCACTCGACGACGCGGCCCGCAAGCGGCACTTCACCTGGGACGGCACCTGGTACGCGTCCTTCGACGACTACTCGGTCGACACGATCAAGGACGTCAGTGGCGGCGGCGTCGCCTACTGGAACATCTCGGTCAACGGCACGTCCACGCCGGTCGGCGGCTGTCAGTTCAAGCTGAACGCCGGGGACAAGGTGGCGTTCACCTGGACTGCATTCTGACCGGTCCGACCGGTCCGTCGGGCCGGCGGGGGAGCGGACGCGCCTCGGCCGCCGTCACCGTCTCCCCGGCCGGTACACCGTGCAGGACATGGGCCAGCACCTCCGCCCCGCGGACCACCCTCGGTCCGGGACGGTTGAAGTAGGACGGCCCGTCCAGGATCCAGACCCGGTCGTCGCGTACGGCCGGCAGCTCCTCCCACCCGGGCAGCCCGGTGAGCAACTCCGCCTCCCGCAGGGTCCGTTCGGGCGGAAAACCGCAGGGCAGGACGAGAAGCACGTCCGGGTGGGCGGCGCGTACCGCCTCCCAGGTCATCGGCTTGGTGTGCTCGCCGGGTGCGGCGAGGAGCGGTTCGCCGCCGGCCGCCGTGATCTGCTCGGGCACCCAGTGCCCGGCGGGCCACAGCGGGTCCAGCCACTCGATCGCCACCACCCGGGGACGGGAACGGGAACGGGCTTGGCCCGCCACCGCCGCGCGTACCCGCTTGAGGCGTGCGGTCAGCTCGGCCCGGCGCCGCTCGGCGCGTTCGCGCACGCCGAGCAGCGCTCCGACGGTGACCAGGCAGTCCAGTACGTCGTCCAGCGTGCGCGGTTCCAGGCTCAGGACGCGGGTGTCGGCGTCGAGCAGTCGCACGGTCCGGCTGACCTTGTCGTAGGAGACGGCGCACACGTCGCACAGGTCCTGGGTGAGCACGACGTCTGGGCGCAGAGCCGCGAGTGCCTCGGTATCCAGGGTGTAGAGCGATGACCCGGAGTGCGCCGATCCGCCGACGGCGTCAGAGATCTCCCGGCTGGTCAGCCTGTCCTGGTCGAGGTCCGCGCCGGTCACCACGGGGACGGACGCCACCTCCCGCGGCGGCCAGTCGCATTCGTGGGTACGGCCGACGAGCTGCGCGGACAGTCCGAGTTCGGCGACGATGTCGGTCGCGGCGGGCAGCAGGGAGACGATGCGCATGCCGCGACCCTACGACTCCGACACCGGCGTCAGGCGCCCCAGCGCACCGCGATCGTGTCGCCGACACCCACGGCCGTCTCCCGCGTGGCGGTGGCGAAGGCTGAGCCGTCGATGCTGACCTTCCAGGTGTTCGAGCCGCTGTTCGCCGGGCCGTTGAGGGCGGTGACGGCACCCGTGCCGGAGGACGGGGTCACGGCGGTCACGCAGCCCGACGGGGAACTCCGACGGCGGGTTCAACGTGGCCAAGGAGGGACAGCGCGGTTCCGACCCGCGGGCGTCCACCCAGGCGGTCGGCGGCCCGACCGGCGTCTCCTTCAGCCAGCGCGGCGCCATGCTCTACAAGCCCAAGCCGGGCAGCGTCGACCTGTGGATCTTCGGAGGCACCGACGTCGAGGGCACCGAGGGACGACCCGAGGTCACCCCCGACCAGCTTCGCGCGCACAACACCCGCCCACCGGGGGAGGTGGGCAGGCCCGCCTCCACCGACAAGGCACCCGCGCTGCCGCCGGACGCCGACACGGACCCGGCACCCGGGCAGCCGAAGACCACGTCCGCGAACCCGAAGCCGAAACCGAAGCCGAAACCGAAGCCGACGAAGCCCAAGCCGAGCACATCACCTTCGCCGACACCGAGCCCAGCGACCAGTGCCGTCGCCGCTCCCCGTTCCGTCCCCACCGTCGTCGACGCCCGGCACGATGCCGGCTCGCTCACGCCCGTGGTCGCCGACGCCACACTCGTCCTCCTGATCGGCGGTGCGGCGGTGTTCGTGGCGCGCCGACGCCGTCGTACCGAGTGACCGCGGTGGCCCGTACGACCGTGGCGGCGCCCCCGACCGGGTCCGGCCCGGCACCGGACCCGGGCGGGCGGCGGCTGCCGCGCATCCTGCACCCGGTGGCCTGATGGGTGTGGGCCCTCGCCCTGACCACCGCCGTCAGCCGCACCAACAACCCGCTGCTGCTGTTCCTCGTCCTCGCCGTCCTCGGCTATGTCGTCACCGCCCGGCGCACCGACCCGCGGTCTGGGCTACCGGGCGAAGACCGCCCTGATCCTTCTGGCCGTTCTCCCTCGACCCGAACAGCTCCATCGCCTACCTCCCAGGTCTGCCCCTCACCGAGCAGAGGCAGCGCTACCTCGCCTTCGACGTCGCCACCTCGCTGGGCTGGGACACCGGCCGCGCCGTCACCAACTTCGTGTGCGTCCTGCTGGCCGGGCCGGCGGTGCTGACCACCTTCCGACGGGCGGCCCGCAGGGCCCGTTTCCGCGCCCCGGTACGCTTCGCCGCACCCCGGTCGGCCGCATCCGACCCAGGCAGACACCAGGGGGCATGTGGACGTTGTCGAGCACGAGCTGAACCATCCCTGGGAAGGCGTTCTGGCCGCTCCCGCCCACGGTGGTGACGTCGGCGTCCTGGTCCTGGCGGGTTCCAGCGGGCGCGTCGAGCGCGAGAGAGCGCGCATCCTCGCTCGGCAGGGCATCGTCGCCCTGTCCATCCGCTGGTTCGGTGGGCAGGGGCAGCCCCCGGGAATCTGCGAGATCCCCTTGGAGACCTTCACCGCCGCGGTCGACCGCCTCACCGCGAGCGGGGCACGGCGCATCGGCATCCTCGGTGCTTCCAAGGGAGCCGAAGCGGCTCTGCTCACCGCCGTGCACGACTCGCGCGTGGACGTTGTCGTCGCGCTGTCACCCACGTCGAGAGTCTGGTGCAACGTGGGTCCTGGCCGCGATGGGGAACAGCGCCCGTATCGCTCTTCCTGGACCTGGCAGGGGCAGCCACTGCCGTTTGTCCCGATGGACGATTCCTGGACCCCGGCCGACCCGGGCAGCGGTCCGGTCGCCATCCGCGGCTGGTACGAACTCAGCGAGCGGAGCTTCGCTCACCTGCTCTCCCGGGCAGAGATCCCCGTCGACAGGGCACGGGCCGATCTGATGCTCGTCGCCGGTGGCGACGACGCGATGTGGCCTTCTCTCCGCTTCGCCGAACAACTGGCGGAACGCCGACGCTCAGCCGGGGCCACGGTGCGTCTGATCGGCCGCCACGATGCCGGCCACCGACCACGTTTTCCCGGCGAGAGCCCGGCGCCGGCCTCCCCGCACTTCCTGTACGGAGGCACGCCCGAAACCGACCTGCTTCTGGGGGAGACCGCGTGGCCGCATATCCTCGAGGCGCTCGGCGGCACGGCTCCTCCCACTCGAACGTGGTGACGAAGAAAACTGCTGTGCGCCGGATCGTACGCCTCTGCGATCATCCCCGAATGGCGCACAGTCTCGAATCGCTGGTCATCCGGCACACCCACCGCCTTCCCTCTCCGAAGGGCTCCGCCGGGGAAGGGGCCACCGCCGCACGGCAGTTCGACGCGGCGCTGACATCTGTGGGCTTCAAGCTCTCGGCGGAGCTGCTGGAGCGGCTGTCCGGGCTGTCCGAGGCCGCGGTCGTGCACACCGCCGGGCGGACGCTGCGCACCGTGGGCGAGATGGTGGGCGACCACGTCCGGCACAACACGTACTTCATCGACTTCCCGGCGAACGTACCGGACACCGAGGAGTTCTGGATGCGGTGCGTGACGCAGGCGCTCGGCGACGACAAGGCGCGCGGGAACGTGCTGACGCAGCTGGCCCACGGCGTGCTGGACCTGCTCGGCCTCCCCACGTACGGCCGCTACCAGCACACCTACGAGGAGATGCTCGCGGCGCAGGACGAGCTGATCGCCTCGGCGGGCGACCGGGTGACCGTCCTGCACCTCGGGCGGGACCTGGACGACGAACTCACGGACCTGTACCTGGCCCTGGCAGGCAGCACGACGCCACTGGGCGAGGACCACCTGCGCGACCTCAAGGCGCTCGCCGGGCCGTGCGCGCTCGGCCCCCAGCCGGAGTCGATCCCCGTCCGGGAGAACCGGGCGGTCGTCAACGAGGCCCGTCTCGGCGTCGGCGCGGACCTCCTCCTCGACACCGTCGTCGATGTGCTGCGGCTGGCCTGCGCGCTGTCGGGCGGCGACGTGACGCTGGGGGAGCCGACCCGGTTCCGGTCGCTGCCGCGGCAGGCCCGCCGTGCGCTGCTCGCGGGCCTCGACGCCGTGGTCGCCGCGAACCCCGCCAAGCTGGCCGACGTCCACGCGCACCGCGAGCCTTTCAAGCGGCTCGGCGAGCGTCTCCACCCGCACGAGTACCCGCGCTGGCCGCACGCCGCCGATGTGTTCGCCGTGGCGCGGGGCGAGAAGGAGGCGCGGTCCTTCGACGGCCGTGTCCAGAAGCTGCTCGACGAGTTCGACGTCCCCGGTGCGGTGCGGCTGCTGGAGTCCGCTCCCGGCAAGCTGTTCCGCGCCCTGGACCTCCTGCTGCGTACCGCCGCCGACCAGGAGGAACGGGACGCGGTGGTGACCGCCGCGGTGCGGGTCGCCCCCGAGGTCTCCGGCCGGGTCGTGCTCTCGGTCCGCGAGCACTTCCAGAACCGGGAGCGGGAGACCGACGAACCCCGGGTCTTCGTCAACCGCCGGGGCCGTGGCTGGGTCGCTCGCGACGTCCGGCCGCCCGTCCCCGCCGCCGACCGGGATCGTCTGATCGCCGCCCTCGACGCCGGAATGCGCCGCAGGCTCCCGGCGCCGGGCCGGCTGCTGCTCGACCCCGATGTCCTCGACGTGGCGCTCCCGCTCAGCGGCCGGGCGACCGCGGCCGGGCTCGGCGTACTTCCGCGAGGTTCGGTCTCGGCGGTCGACGGCGAACAGCTGCGCTTCTTCGTGTACTGGAAGGAGACCGGGCGCCGGACCGACTACGACCTCTCGGCGCTGCTTCTGAACGCCGACTACAGCACCGGCTCCTGGCTCTCCTACACCTCCCTCACGGATGTCGGGGGCGAGCATTCGGGCGATGTCACCGAGGCGCCCGACGGGGCCTCGGAGTTCATCAACCTGTCCCTGGACCGGGTACGCGGCGCATTCATCGTTCCGCAGGTCAACATCTACGCCGGCGAGAGCTTCGAGGAGGTCGAGGAGTCGTTCTTCGGTTTCATGCTGCGCGACGGTGAGCAGCAGGGCCGGCCGTTCGAGCCGCGCACCGTGCGGATGAAGTCGGAGCTTCGCGGGGTGGGCCGAGTGGCGCTGCCGCTGGTGTTCCGGCGCGAGGACGACGGCCGGTGGCGTGCGAAGTGGCTGCATCTGTATCTGAAGGGCGTCCCGTCGGCCAACCGGGTCGAGGAGAACCAGGTGTCGGTGTCCAAGCTGGTGCGTGCCGTCGTGGAGCGCGAGCAGCTGACGGTTCGGTACCTGGTCGACCTGATGGCCGACGACACCACGCCCGTCGACCTGTGGGACGGCGAACTGGTCGTCCCGGACGAGCCCGTGCTGTACATCGGTCTCGAACGTCCCGAGGGACTGCACCCGGACTCCCGGGTCATCACCCCCGAAAACCTGCGCGACTTGATCCCGGGCTGAGTGCTAGCGTTGCCAACGGCGAGGCCATGAAGGGGCTTCCTTCTCCTCCGCCGTGAAAGCGGCTTAAATGTGACCCGTTCCTTCGCTTTCCTCGCCGTCGACTTCGAGACCGCCCCAGTCCAACGCCCCGCCTCTACGCGGCGGGAGCGGGCGTGCTCCAGTTCACACGCTGTCCGGCGGCCCCAGCGGAACAAGTAGGCCCGGTCCGCCGTTCCTCTATACGTGGCTACGGAGGGGACAGTGTCCCCGGGCCTCACCTATAGCCCATGGGGAAGATCGTTCGGCTGAAGCCCCATGGAGCCTTCCGCCGCGAGGCGACCGCCCTCCGTACGCCATCCTGTGGGCCCCGGCTGGTCTCCCCCGTCCAGCCGGGGCCCGCACTGCTGTGCTGAACGGTTGTCAGGGACGCGTGCCGTCCATCGGGCGTGGGTGGCGGCCGGGCAGGGCCGGGGTGCCTGGGATCGGGGTGGGGGCGGCGTGGCCGTCCAGGATCGCCGCGACATTGCGGGCGGCGAGGTCCACCATGGCGGCGCGGGTCGCCTCCGTCGCCGAGCCGACGTGCGGCAGTACCACCAGGTGCGGCTCGGCGAACAGTGGGTCGGAAGGGTCGGTGCGCGGCTCGTCGGTCATCACGTCGAGCCCCGCCGAGTGGAGCTCCCCGCGGCGCAGCGACACCAGCAGGGCGTCTTCGTCCACGACTCCGCCGCGTCCGGTGTTGACCAGGGTCGCGGTCGGTTTCATCAGGGCGAGTTCGGCGGCGCCGATCATGCCCTTGGTCTCCTCGGTCAGCGGGGTGTGCACGGAGACGATGTCGCTGGTCCGCAGCAGTTCGTCGAACGGCACCCAACGGGACAGCTCGTCGTCCTCCTTGCGTCGCGGATGATGGTGCCGCACGCGCATGCCGAAACCGGCGGCCCTGCGGGCGACGGCGCGGGCGATCTGGCCGTAGCCGATCAGCCCGAGGGTGGCTCCGTGCACGTCGAGCCCGAGGAACGCGTCCATGCGGAAGGCGCCCCATGTGCCGCGGCGCAGCGCGTCCATGCCGGCGGGCAGGCGGCGCCGGGCCATGAGGATCAGCGCCATCGCCACGTCGGCGGTGGTGTCCGCGAGCACGTCGGGGGTGTGGGTGACGACAACACCGCGTTCCACGGCGGCCGCCACGTCGAGGCCGTCGTAGCCCATCGACGCGAGGGCCACGACCCGAAGGCCGGGCCCCGCCGCGTCGAGCAGCGCGGCGTCGACGCGGTCGCTGCCCAGGACGAGCAGGCCCTCGCAGCCCCGGACCAGCCCGGCCAGCTCGGTGGGGGTCGGCGGTGCGGTTCCCTTCCAGGCGGTGACGTCGAAGCGGGCGGAGAGGCGCTCGACGCCGTCTCCCGGAAGGCCGCTGCGGCTGACCACTGCGCGGAGGCGGCGGGAGGGTGTGCCGGACATGCTGAACTCCGTTGTGGGTGAGGGATCGGGGGCGTGTGCGGCAGAGGTCGGATCCCTCGTCAGGCCGACTTCGTCTCGCTGAAGTCCAGCAGCACCTTGCACGAGCGGGCCGGGTCGGCCGCGAGCTCGAACGCCTCCCGCGTGTGGGCCACCGGCAGTACGGAGGTGACCACCGGCCCGACCGGGAGGCGGCCGTCGGCGAGTGCCCCGAGGACCTCGGTGAGTTCGTCGTCGAAGCGGAAGGAACCGACGAGCCGCACTTCCCGGGTGATCAGGGCGTTGGCGGCCACGGGAGTGTCCCCGGGCGGCAGCAGGCCGAGGCCGACCACGAGGCCACCGCGGTCGACTCCGTGGACACAGGTGCGCAGGCCCGCCGGGTTGCCCGAGGACTCGACGGCGATGTCCGCGGCGAGTTCGTCCAGCCCGTCGGCGTCGGTACCCACCCGTACGGTCGACGTGGCGCCCATCTGTCTGGCGACGGCCAGCGGAGCCTCGTGCACGTCGGTCACGGTGATCTCGGCCGCACCGGCGGCCCGGAGTGCCGCCACGACGAGGCAGCCGATGGGGCCAGCTCCGGTGACCAGCACCCGCTTGCCGCGTACGTCGCCGGCCTGCCGTACGGCGTGCCAGGCGACCGCGGCGGGCTCGGCCACCGCGGCCAGCCGCAGGTCGAGGCCGTCGGGCAGGGCGAGCACCCTGTCGGAGGGTACGACGAGGACGTCGGCGAAGCCGCCCTGTACATGGGGGTTCCGGGCCGCGCTGCCGAGATAGCCGGTGTCCAGGCAGGTGTTGCGCCGCCCGACGACGCACTGCCGGCACCGGCCGCAGGACGCCAGCGGGTGCACGGCCACCGGTGTCCCCGCCGGCGGTGCCTGGGTGCCGGGGCCCGCCTCGCGCACCCGGCCCACGATCTCGTGGCCCAGCACCAGCGGTTCGCGGAGCCGGAACTCCCCGACCGCTCCGTGGCGCCAGTAGTGGAGGTCGGAGCCGCAGATGCCGCCGTACCAGACGTCGACCGCGACCTCGCCCGGGCCGGGCACCGGTACCGGGAGCTCCTCGAGGCGCAGGTCGCCCGCGCCGTGCGCCACCACGGCCCGCATCGTCGCTGAGTCCATGTTCTCGTCCCGCTCTCTCTGTCGAACGCTTCGGCTGCTTCGGTTGGTTGCGCGCTGTGGGTGGCGCCGGGTCAGATGACCGCTGTCAGTCCGCCGTCGACGGCGATCACCTGACCGTTGACGAAGTCCGACGCCGGCGCCGAGAGCCACACCAGTGTGCCGACGAGATCCTCGACCGAGGCCCAGCGGCCGGCCGGGGTGCGGCCCCGGATCCACGAGTCGAAGGCGGGGTCGTTCACCAGCGGCAGGGTCAGCTCGGTGACCACATATCCGGGGGCGAGCGCGTTGACGGTCAGTCCGGATCCGGCCCACTCCGCGCACATGCTGCGCGTCAGCATCGCGAGGCCGCCCTTGGAGGCCGCGTAGGCGGCGATGCCGGGCCGGGCCAGCCAGGTCTGGACGGAGCAGATGTTGACGATCTTTCCGTAGCCGCGCTCGATCATCCCGGCGGCCACCGTGCGGCCGACGAGGAAGGCACTCGTGAGGTTGGTGTGCAGCACGCGCTCGAAGTTCTCGGCGGAGACCTCCAGCAGCGGCTCGCGGTGCTGCACGCCGGTGTTGTTGACGAGGATGTCCAGCGGTCCGATGCCGTCCTCGATCTCCCGGACCGCCCGGCGTACGGCCGCCTCGTCGGTGACGTCGAAGGCCGCCGTGTGCACCTCGGCCCCGGTCTTCTCGGCGAGCTCCCGCCGGGCGCGCTCCAGTGCCCCGGAATCGCGGCCGTTCAGGACGACTTCGGCGCCCGCCTCGGCCAGTCCGGTGGCCAGGGCGGCTCCGATGCCTTTGCTGGAGCCGGTCACCAGGGCCCGTCGGCCGGCGAGATCGAACAGGGCGCGAGCCTTCACGGCCGTACCTCCAGGGGAGCGTAGTAGTGCATCAGAGCGGCGTTGTCGGCGTCACCGAGGCCGGTCGCGGTGAGCCAGCGGTGCAGTTCGGCGACGGCGGTGGTGATCGGCATCGGCGTGCCCGCGGAGCGCGCGTGGTCGCGGGCGGCGTCGAGATCCTTGACCATGTTGCTGATCCGCCCGGTGGGGGAGAGGTCGGCCTCGGCGAACTTCACGAAGAACTCCTGCAGCAGTGCCGAGTCCGCCCTGCCTCCGGTGAGCGCGGTGAGCACCCGACGGGGCGGCAGACCGGCCGACCGCACGAGCGCGGCTGCCTCCGCGAGCGCGGCGAATCCACAGCCGACCAGTACCTGGTTGACGGATTTCACCAGTTGACCGGAACCGGCCGGGCCGAGGTGGGTCAGCCTGGCGGCCAGGGAGCCGAGGACGGGCAGGGCCCGTTCGACGTGCTCCTCCTCCCCGCCGAGCATCAGGGTCAGCTCGCCGCGCTCGGCACCCGGTGCGCCGCCCGACAGCGGGGCGTCGACCCAGCCGGCGCCCAGTTTCGCGGCGCGCTCGGCGAAGGCGCGGGTGCGTCCGGGGGCGATGCTCGACATGTCGATCACCAGCATGCCGTCCGGAGCCGCGCTCAGGACGCCGTCCGGCCCGAAGACGACCTGCTCCACGATCTCCGCGGTGTTGAGGGAGAGGATCACCACCCCCGACGTGGAGAGCAGGGCGGGTGACGGCGCTGTGGCGGCTCCGTGCCCGGCGAGTTCCACGACGGCCTCCGGACGGATGTCGTAGACGCGTACCGCGTGTGCGCACCCGAGCAGTCGGCGAGCGATGGCGGAGCCCATGACTCCGAGCCCGGCGACGCCCACCTCCGTATCTACTGACACCTGACCTCCTGAACCAAATGCTGTCTCAAGAACAATATACTGTCCATCATTTCTGAATCAGGCAACCATTTCTGCGGAAATTCCCAGCCTTCGCGGGTTGCTGGGACAGCATGTTGGCAAGCGAGTTGCATGCTGTTACCTTCCCCCCGTCGTTGGATGTTGCTGAAACGGAGACCGTCATGAACGAGGTCGGCGAGGTCGTGCTCGGCATCGACCTGGGCACCACCGCGACCAAGGTGGTCGCGGTGGACGCCGCATACCGCCCGGTGTCGACCGTCGAACGCCCCGCCCCCCTGCGCTCCGGACGGGGCGGCGAGGCCGTCCACGCCCCCGCGACCGTGCTGGCCGGGGTTGCCGACGCGCTGCGCGAGAGCACCGAACGCTGCGCGCGGCTGGGACTGACCGTGCGGGGGCTGTCCTTCAGCGCCGCTCTCCACACCCTGCTCGCCCTCGATGCCTCCGGTGAACCGCTGACCCCCGCGCTGAGCTGGGCCGACACCCGCGCGGCAGACATCGCCCGACGGCTGCGGGCCGAACGCGGAGAGGCACTTCACCGCGCTACCGGCACCCCCGTGCACCCCATGGCGCCGCTGGCCAAGCTCGCCTGGTTCGCCGCGCACGAACCGGAGCTGTTCCGGCGCACGGCGACCTGGTGCGGCATGAAGGACTACGTCCTGTCCCGGTTCACCGGCCGACTGGTCACCGACCTCTCGTGTGCCTCCGCGACCGGGCTGCTGGACATCCACACCGGCGACTGGCACGGGCCCGCGCTGGAGGCTGCGGGAGTGCGCGCCGAACGGCTTCCCGAACTCGTACCGCCGACCACCACCTTTCCGCTGCTGCCCGGGCCGGCCGCCGAGTTCGGTCTGCCGGCCGGACTGCCCGTGGTCGCGGGCGCCGGCGACGGGCCGCTCGCCAACCTGGCCGTCGGCGCCACCGCACCGGCCACGGCAGCGCTGTCGCTGGGCACCAGCGGCGCCCTCCGCGTCGTACGCGACCGGCCGGGCGTGGACGACAGGTGCCGTGTCTTCTGCTACCTCCTCGCCGACGGGCTGTGGGTGCTCGGCGGAGCGGTGAGCAACGCCGGAGTCGTCGCCCAGTGGGCCGCCGAGTCCTTCGGCGGCGTCGACGTGGCCGACCTGCTGAAGGAGGCGGCCGGGATCGAGCCGGGCTCCGAGGGCCTGACCGCACTGCCCCACCTCCTCGGCGAACGTGCCCCCTGGTGGGACCCCGACGCCCGGGGAGCCCTGATCGGGCTGCGGCACGGCCATGGCAGAGCCCATATGACCCGGGCCATGATCGAGGGTGTCGGACAGCAACTGGCGCTGGTAAGGGACTCGGTGGCAGCGGCCGGCGCCCCGATCGCCTCGGTGCGGGCCACGGGCGGAGCACTGCGGTCGTCGCTGTGGGCGGAGATCGTCGCGGCGGCGCTCGACATGCCGTTGGAGATCACGGACGACACGGGCGGCTCCGGATTCGGCGCCGCACTCCTCGGCTGGCGCGCTCTCGGCACCGTGTCCCACCTGTCCGCCCTGCCCGCCGATGTCTGGACGCGTCCGCATCGCACCGTCTCCCCGGACCCGGTCGCCGTACGGAGGATGGCGCAGACCCGGCCACGGATGGAGCGGTGCTACGAGCTGCTGCGGGACCTCTCCGCGTAGCACCGACGTCCGGGCGCCGCCACCCCCCGGGTCAGGCCGTGCCGACGGAAACCGTCGGTACGGCGTGCACGGCGTGTCCGCCGAACTGCTGCCGCATCGCGGCCAGCGCCCTGAGCTGGGCGGCGTCCGGCTCGCGGGAGGCGAAGCGCGCGAAGAGGGCGGCGGTCATGGCGGGCGCGGACACCGCCAGGCGCACCGCCTCCTCGACCGTCCAGCGGCCCTCGCCGGAGTCGTCCACCCGGCCGGAGAGACCGGTCAGGCCGGAGTCCTGCTCCAGGGCGCGGACGAGGAGGTCGAGCAGCCAGGACCGTACGACCGTGCCGTGCCGCCAGGAGGCGAGGACCTTCGGCACGTCGGGGACGTACTCGCTGGCCTCCAGCAGCTCGTAGCCCTCGGCGAGGGCCTGCATCATGCCGTACTCGATGCCGTTGTGGACCATCTTGGCGTAGTGGCCCGCGCCCACCGGACCGGCGTGGCAGATCCCGTCCTCCTCCGGGGCGAGCGACTCCAGCAGGGGCCACACCCTCCGGACGTGCTCGTCGGCGCCGCCGCACATGACGGCGTAACCGTTCTCCCGGCCCCAGACGCCGCCGCTGACACCGCAGTCGACGTATCCGACACCGTGCTCGGCGAGCATCCGGGCATGCTCGGTGTCGTCGCTGAAGCGGGAGTTGCCGCCCTCGACCACCACGTCGCCCGGGGACAGCAGGCCGGCCAGCTGCCGGACGGCCCGGCGCGTGGGTTCACCGGCGGGGAGCATCAGCCAGACCACGCGGGGGGCGGCGAGCCTGCCGACCAGTTCTTCCAGGGAGTTCACGTCACGGTCCGGCGAGGTGCGGCTGTAGCCGGTCACCTCGTGACCGCGGTCGCGCCAGCGGGCCGCCATGTTGCCGCCCATGCGTCCGAGGCCGACGATTCCTGTCTGCATTGCTCAGTCCTTCGAGATGTGGTGCGGGTGGGAGGGACCGTTGTCCTCGCGCAGCAGTCGGAGGACGACGCTGTTGTCCAGGTCGCCGAGCCCTCGGTCGTCGACTGCCGCGTACATGCGGGCGACGGCGGTGGACAGGGGCAGCCCGACGTGCGCGTCGGTGGCGCTGTCCAGGACGAAGCCGAGGTCCTTGTGGAGGTAGCGCGCGGGACCGGAGGGGGTGAAATCGCTGTCGGCGAGGTGGTGGCGCTTCTGCGCGAGCACTTCCGAGGAGGCGAGACCGCCGGCCAACACCTCCAGGAGTGCCGCCGGGTCGAGTCCGCCGCGCTCGCCGAGGAGGACCGCCTCGGCGAGCGCCACCAGGGTTCCGGCGACCACGAGTTGGTTGCAGGCCTTGGCGAGCGACCCGGCTCCGGTGTCGCCCATGCGGCGTACGGTCGAGCCCATGGCGGTCAGGTACGGGCGGACGCGTTCGACGGCGTCCTGCGGTCCGCCCGCCATGATCGACAGGGTGGCGTCGCGGGCGCCGGTCACCCCGCCGCTCACGGGAGCGTCGATGACGCGGACGCCGTGCGGACGCAGCTCCTCGGCCAGGGCGCGAACGGCGACGGGGGAGACGGTGCCCATCACGACGAGGGTGTTCATCGCCCGGTCCGCCGCGGCCGAGTCCAGGCCCGCGAGCAGTCCGTCGGGACCGGCCCACACCTGCCGGACCTGGGGCAGGTCCGGGAGCATGGTGACGACCGTCCGGGCGCCGGCCGCCACCTCGGCCGGACCGCCGGCGGCACGGCAGCCGGCGGCGACGGCCGCGTCGAGTGGCGCGCGGCCTCGGTTCCAGGCCAGGACGTCGAAGCCGGCCTTCGCGAGACCGGCCGCCATCGGAAGGCCCATCGCGCCGAGCCCGACGAAGCCGACCGTCTCGGACGGGGGAGGTGGAGAGCTCACGGGCGGACCCCCGCCCGCGCGGGCTCGTCCGTGCCGGCCGCGAGCGCGCCCAGCCGCTCGGAGAGGTACGGATGACCGAGCACGTCCCGGTTGACGACGAAGCGCGGCAGCCGGCCGGCCGCCACGTCCAGGACGGCCCGGACCGCGCTCCCGCCGTTCCCGGCGGACATCTCGTCGGTCCACGCGAGGCTGTGCGGACTGAGGACGACGTTGTCCATGCCGAGCAGCGGGTTGTCGGCGCCGGGCGGCTCGGTCTCGAACACGTCCAGTCCGGCGCCGCGGATGCGGCCGGCGCGCAGCGCGTCGACCAGCGCCGCCTCGTCGACGATCGGGCCGCGGGCGACGTTGAGCAGCACGCCCGAGGGTTTCATCAGGGACAGCCGGCGAGCGTCCACGAGGTGGTGGGTCTCCTCGGTCAGGACGCACATCACGATCACCGCGTCGGCCTCGGCCATCACGGTGTCGGCGTCGGCGAGCCGTACGCCGAGTTCGCGGGCGGTCTCCTGCGGGCAGTAGGGGTCGTAGGCGATGACCTCGGTGTCGAACGGCCGCAGCAGTCCGACCAGATCACGGGCCGTGTTGCCCAGGCCCAGCAGACCGACCCTGCGCCCCGTGAGCCCGAGGCCCATCCACTGCTCCCTCTCGGACCACCGTCCCTGACGTACCAGCCGGTCCTTGGCGGGGACGTTGTGCAGGACGGCCAGCAGCATGGTGAGGGCGGCGGTGGCGACGGGGCGTCGGGCGCCGTCCGGGGTGATGGTGACCAGGGCGCCGTGGCGTGTGCAGACGTCGAGGTCGACGGCGTCGTAGCCGACGCCGAAGCGGGCGAAGAGCAGCGGTGGCCGGGTGACGCCCGTGAACGTGCGGGCGGTGACGGCGGGGGCGGCGAACAGGACGGCGTCCAGGCCGTCGATGTCCGGGGCGAGGAGTTCGTCGGTGTCGCGCGGCAGGTAGTGCCAGTCGACCCCGGCGGCGTCCAGGTCGCCGAGCCGGATGTCGCCCCATACGTTGCGCCCGTCCGCGTCGAGGAAGTCGCGGCTCACACCGACGGTGAACCGGCCGCCGGCCGGCTGGGAGTCCGCCATCACAGCACCGCGACCGGGTTGACGGGCGAGCCCGTGCCGCCGGGGACGTTCAGCGGCGCCACAACGAGCAGGAACTCGTAGCGGCCCGCCTCCGCGCAGGCGGCGGACAGCGCCTCCAGATCGAGATTGTCGAGGAGCGGTACACCCATCGCGGTGATGGCGAGGGCGTGCACGGGGGAGTGCAGCCCCTCGACGGGGGAGGGCCGTACGTCGCTGTCGCCGTCGCCGCCGAGCAGGGCGATCCCGCGCTCGCCCAGCAGGGGCACGGCATCGACGTGGAAGCCGGCGCTGGCGTTGTCGGGGTTCCAGGCGCCGAGCTCGGCGCGGCGCCGGAAGTGGCCGGAGCGCAGCAGCACCGCGTCACCGTCGCCGATGGTCACACCCAGCGCCTTCTCGGCGGCGAGCACGTCCTCGGCGTGTACAGCGGTGCCGGGCTCGAGCCAGTCGGTGCCGAGGACGGCGGGCAGGTCGATCAGAACGCCCCTGGTGACGAGGGGGCCCAGGGCGGAGACCGCGCCGAAGTGGGCCCCGGCCGCGTCGACGACCTCACGGGCGGTGCGGCCGTCGTAGAGCTGCCCGCGATAGGCGATGTGGGAGAGCGCGTCGAGGTGGCTGACGCCCTTGCCGTGGTAGTCGACGGCGATGAAGTCCTTGTGGCAGGACGGCTCCGGGGCCTCGACATCGCCGAGGTCGGACATGTAGTGCAGGGCGGGCTTGCCGTTGTCGGGGCCGGACACCGTGTTCCAGGGCAGGGCCATCGGGACGGTGGTGCCGCTGCGGACCAGGGCCGCGGCACGCTGTACGTGGGCGGGGGTGACCCGGTTCCAGGCGCCGCGGTCGGCGGGGGTCCAGCGGCCCCACGTCCGTACGGCGTCGAAGAGGGAGTCGAACTCCTCTCGCGACAGTTGGGGGCCGTTGTCGGGAGGGGGAGGCGGGGAATGGGTTGGGCTGCTGCTCATGAGGTGCTCAGCGCTCCAAGGCTCGGAGGGTGTCGTCGGCCGGCCCGGAAGGCGCGCTACCGTCGGGAGACTCGGCGAATCCCGATGACAAAGCGCGCGGCGACGGCATTGTCGTTCGGTGACAGACGAGGGACAATAACAACATGCTGAACGACGAACAGAATGATGGGTGGAATCGACGGTGAGCGCAAGCGACCCGGGAAGCCTCGTCCCGGCGGTGACCCGAGCGGTGGCGATCCTCGACGTGCTCGGCGAGGCGGAGGGCCGCCCGTTGTCGGTCAGTGAGATCGCGCGCGCCCTGGGGCTGCCGAAGTCCTCCACGGGGAACCTCTGCGCCTCGCTGGAGACGGCAGGCATGATCACGCGCAACGGCACGGGCTTCGGTCTGGGGCGCAAGCTGGTGGAACTCGGCGGCCGTTACCTTTCCACCATCGACCAGCTGCGCGACTTCTACGAGTTGTGCCGGCGCAGTGCGCACATCTCGCGGGAGACCGCCCGGGTGGCCGTCCTGGACGGCCTGGACGTGCTCTACCTGGCCAGATACGACGGTACGCAGCCGCTGAGGCTCACCGCCAACATCGGTGACCGCTTCCCCGCGAACTGCACGGCGACCGGGAAGGCCATCCTCTCGACCCTGGATCCGGCGGTGGCCGAGGACCGGCTGCGCGGCCGCATCCTGCCCGCGCTCAGTGAGCGGTCCATCACCTCGATGCCCGCGCTCCTCGAAGACCTGGCCGCGGCCCGTGAGCGTGGTTACGCGGTCGACGACGAGGAGGCCACGGCGGGTGTCCTCTGTCTGGCCGTGCCGGTCACCGGGTTCCGCACCGACTCGGCGCCCTTCGCGATCAGCGTCACCGTGCTGAAGGCGCGGCTCGACGACGAGTTCCGTGAGGCGCTGCTGAAGGACCTGCGCGCCATCGCGGCAGGGCTGGAGAATCCCATGCTCCCGCGGGGGCTGCCCGCGGGAGGCGGATGAGGTGACGCGGGCACCCTGCCAGGTCGGGGGCCCGCGGGGTGATCGTGACGACGGCGGCCGTACGGAACTTCTCCGTACGGCCGCCGTAACTTTGGGGCAATAAATGTCGGCGGGAGTATTGACCAGGATGCTGTGACGAGTTCAGGATTCTGGTCGAGCCGATGGATTGGTCCTCGGCCAGCATCTCCCGGAGAAGTCCGTGAACGACGCTCCCGACGACACAACGCCCGGTTCTCCGTCGCCCGACGGGCACACGGCCTCCCGCCCACTGGTGACGATCCGCGGGCTGCGCAAGCGGTTCGGTGGCACCCTCGCCCTCGCCGATGTGGACCTCGACATCCACGGAGGCAGTGTTCTCGCCCTATTGGGACACAATGGTGCCGGAAAATCCACACTCATCAAGATCCTCGCCGGCGTCTACCGCGCCGACGAAGGCCAGGTCACCGTCGCCGGTCACCCCCTTGGCTCCGGCGCCGCGACCACCGAGATGTCCTTCATCCACCAGGACCTGGGTCTGGTGGAGTGGATGACGGTGGCCGAGAACGTCGCCCTGGGCACCGGATACCCCCGCCGCGCCGGGCTCGTCTCCTGGCGACAGGTGCGCCGGCGCTGCACCGAGGCCCTGGAGATAGTCGCCGGCCACCTCGACCCGGACGCGGCCGTGGCCGACCTCACCCGCGCCGAACGCTCCCTGGTCGCCATAGCCCGCGCGCTGGCCACCCGCGCCCGCCTCATCGTCCTCGACGAACCGACCGCCAGCCTGCCCGCCGCCGACTGCGCCCGGCTCTTCGACGTCCTGCACACCCTGCGCGACCGGGGCCACGCCATCGTCTACGTCAGCCACCGCCTCGACGAGGTCTACCAGGTGGCCGACCGTTTCGCGGTCCTGCGCGACGGACATCTCATCAGCCAGGGTCTCCTCGCCGACCACGGACCCGACCGGATCGTGCGCGACATCGTCGGCCACGAGCCGGAGAGCCACCGGCCCGCCGCCTCCCGGACCACGAGCACCCCCGCCTCCACCGTGCTGCGCCTGACCGGCGCGACCACCGAGGGGGCCGGCCCCGTCGACCTGGAACTGCGCGCCGGAGAAGTCCTCGGCATGGTCGGCCTCACCGGAGCGGGCCACATGGACCTCGGCCGCGCCCTCGCCGGGTCCCGGCCGCTGACCGGTGGCGAGGCACTGCTCGACGGCAGGCCGTACCGTCCCGGCTCGGTCGCCGCGGCCGTCGACGCAGGGATCGGCTTCGTCACCAGCAACCGCCAGGAGGAGGGCTGCGCCCTCGAACTCACCGTGCGGGAGAACTTCCTGGCCAACCCCCGCGCCGACGCCCGCTCCCCCTGGCGCTGGATCAGCCCCGGCCGGGAACGCGCCGAGGCCAGGTCGCTCGTCGAGCGGTTCGGCGTGCGCCCCGCCGACTCCGAGGCGCCGATCGCCACCCTCTCCGGCGGCAACCAGCAGAAGATCATGATCGGCCGCTGGCTGCGCCTGAGCCGTCGGGTGGTGATCCTCGAGGAACCGACCGCCGGAGTCGACGTCGGCGCCAAGGCCGAGATCTACCGGCTCCTGGACGACGCCCTCGCCGAGGGACTCGCCGTCCTGCTCATCTCCACCGACTTCGAGGAGGTCGCCGACGTCTGCCACCGCGCCCTGGTCTTCGTCCGGGGCGGCGTCACGGCCGAACTGTCCGGCGAGGCCCTCACCGTCACCGAACTCACCCATGCCGCGTCGGCCATGCCGGCGCTGACCGGAACGGGCAACCACTGATGGCCACCGAGACCGAATCCTCCCGCCACGATCAGGGGACCACGACCGGCGGCGACACCAAAGCGACCAAGAGCGCGCGCACGACGGGCGGCTCCGCCTCCGGACCGTCCGCCGGCAGCCGGGTCCGCGGCCACCTGATCGGCACCTACGGCCTGCTCACCCTCACCGTCCTGCTCTTCCTCGTCTTTTCCCTCGCCCTGCCGGACACCTTCCCGACCCTCGACAACATCTCGTCGATCCTGTCCAACCAGTCGATCCCGGCCATGCTCGCCCTCGGCGCGATGATCCCCATCGTCACCGGCAAGTTCGACCTCTCCGTCGGCTACGGCCTCGGCCTCGCCCATGTGCTGACGATGCAGCTCATCGTCAACAACGGCTGGCCCTGGCCCATGGCCTGCCTCGTCGTCATCGTCGGCGGCGGCATCATCGGCGTGTTCAACGGACTGCTCGTCGAGTTCGCCAAGATCGACTCGTTCATCGCCACCCTGGGCACCGGCAGCGTGCTGTACGCCTGCACCGGCTGGATCACCGACGGCGCCCGTATCGTCCCCGGCCCGAACGGACTGCCCCCGGCCTTCACGGACCTGTACGACTCCAAGTTCCTCGGCCTGCCGGTACCCGCTTTCTACGTCCTCGGCCTCGCCGTCGTCCTGTGGCTGCTGCTGGAACGCCTGCCGCTCGGCCGCTACCTGTACGTCATCGGCTCCAACGCGCGCGCCGCCGACCTGGTCGGCATCCCCACCCGCCGCTACGGCGTCTACGCCTTCGCCGGCTCCGGGATCGTGGTCGGCTTCGCCGGCGTCCTGCTCGCCGCCCAGCAGCAGATCGGCAACCCCAGCGTCGGCATGGACTACCTGCTGCCCGCCTTCGTCGGCGCGCTGCTCGGCTCCACCGCCATCAAGCCGGGCCGCGCCAACGCCGCCGGCACCGTCGTCGCCGTCGCCATCCTCGCCATCGGCCTCGCGGGCATCCAGCAGCTCGGCGCCGAGTTCTGGGCCACCTCGCTGTTCAACGGCGGCACCCTCCTCCTCGCCGTCGGCCTGGCCGGCTACTCCGCCCGCCGCAGGCTGCGCGCCGGGGCGAACGCCACCCGCACGTCGTTGTCCGAGCCGTCGGCGCCCGCCGCACCGGCCGCCTCCGTGCAGACGTCCGTCTCCGCCGCGGAACCCGTGTCCCCGCCGCCGTCCGCGACCACGGAGTAGATCCGCACAGCCGCCCGTCACGTCGAGGTGGCCCGGCGCCCGCACGCCGTCCCCCTCGATGAGCCCCGCTGCCTTCCTCTCCCTCCCCGTACGTCAGCAAGGAGCCGTCCGTGTCGTACCACCACACCCGCAAGGCGCCCCTGAGAGCAGTGGCCGCACTCGCCGTGGTCACCGCCTTCGCCGCAGGTTGCACCCGAGGTTCGGAGGCCGGCACCTCCGGCACCGTCGCCGACACCAAGGCGGGCTGCCCCGCCGTCCTCGCCAAGGCCAAGGCAGCGGTCAAGGCGGCTGAGGACGTCAACGCAGCTTGGGACGGCCCGACGACCGGTCCCGAGGCGGTCGCCGGCAAGACCATCGTCTACGTCGCCCAGAGCATGACCAACCCGGGAGTCGCCGGCGCCGCGGACGGCGTCAAGGAGGCCGCCAAGGCCATCGGATGGAACGTACGGATCATCGACGGCCAGGGCACTCCGGCCGGCATCCAGGCCGCGCTCAGCCAGGCCGTCGCCGTCAAGCCCGCCGGGATCGTGCTGTCCGGCTTCGACCCCAAGTCGACCGCGCAGCAGGTCGCCCAGGCCAACGCCGCCGGCATCCCGCTCATCGGCTGGCACGCCGTGGACGCCCCCGGCCCCAGCACGGACCCGAAGCTCTTCAGCAACATCACCACGCAGGTCCAGGACGTCGCCACGATCAGCGCCGACTGGATCATCAGCCAGTCCAACGGCCGGGCGGGCGTGGTGGTCTTCACCGACGCCTCCATCCCCTTCGCCAAGGGCAAGTCGGACCTGATCGAGAAGGAGCTCGCCACCTGCTCCGACGTCAAGGTCCTGACGACGTCCAACATCCCCATCGCCGACGCCAGCAACCGCACCCCGCAGGAGGTGTCCGCCCTGCTGTCCCGCTTCGGCACCAAGTGGACCAGCTCGGTGGCCATCAACGACCTCTACTTCGCCGACGCCGCCCCGGCGCTGCGCGCGGCGGGGAAACAGGGCAACGGAGCCCCCTTCAACATCGGCGCGGGCGACGGCGACCCGTCCGCCTTCCAGCGCATCAACAGCAAGCAGTTCCAGGCGGCGACGGTTCCCGAGCCGCTGTCCGAGCAGGGCTGGCAGATCGTCGACGAGTTCAACCGCGCCTTCGCAGGCAAGCCCGCCAGCGGTTACGTCGCCCCGGTCCACATCACCACGGCCGACAACAGCGGCGGCAAGTCCTCCTGGGACCCCAGCGGGTACCGCGAGGCGTACCGGAAGCTCTGGGGGAAGTGACCCGAACCGACCCGGGCCGACCGCAGGCCGCCCTTCCCGCTCGCCTTCCGCGGGAGGGGCACCGCCGCGCAGCCACCCTGCCGCCTTCCCCCCCTCGTGCACCCTGGAGTTCGTTCGTGAACCCGTCCCCGCCCGTGGACGCCCCCTGCCCCGCCCCCGTCGCCTCCTTCGAGTGGACCGAGTTGGACCGGCGCGCGGTTGACACCGCCCGGGTCCTTGCCGCCGACGCCGTACAGAAGGTCGGCAACGGCCATCCGGGTACGGCGATGAGCCTGGCTCCCGCCGCCTACACCCTCTTCCAGAAGGTGATGCGGCAC